>CAOJHI010000151.1 GCA_948436005.1 uncultured Lachnospiraceae bacterium | reverse complement strand
CCGAGACGGAAACCGAAACAGAGACAGAAACTGAAACGGAAGAAGTAACAGAAGCGCCGGAAACAGAGACTGAGACAGAAACCGAAACGGAAAAGACTGTGAAGAAGAACTATGGCCTTGGCCTTGCCAAATCAACTGAGCCAGAAACTGAGACTGAAGTAGAAACGGAGACGGAAACTGAAACAGAAACGGAGACTGAAACGGAAACGGAGACTGAGACAGAAACCGAAACAGAAACCGAGACCGAAACTGAAGAAGTAACAGAAGCCCCGGAAACTGAAGCTGAAACAGAGGCCCCAATTAAGCCAGAAACAGAAAAGACTGTGAAAAAAGATTACGGTCTTGGTCTTGTGAAGTCAACAGAGAAAGAAACGGAGACTGAGGCAGAAACAGAAACTGAGGTGGAAACGGAGACTGAAACGGAAACCGAAACAGAGACAGAAACCGAGGAAGTAACAGAAGCTGAGACAGAGGCACCGGAAACGGAAGCAGTTACGGAAGCGGCTGTGAAGAAAGATTATGGTCTTGGTCTTTCTAAAGACACGAAGAAAGAAACAGAAGAAACCAAGGAAACTAAATACAAAGCAGTTCTTTTTGTAAATGGTACGCTTGGTGAAAAGTCTGTTTTTGATGCTGCAAATGCAGGTCTGGAAAGTCTTCAGAAGGAACTTGGAAAAGATGCATTTGAGTTTGAAGTAGTGGAGCTCGGCGATGGCTCAGCAAACAAGTTGGTTTATAAATCACAGATGTATGAATACTGTGATGGTTCCTATGATGTAATTATTTGCGGCGATTCCCAGGCACTGTATTCACTCACTCAGGCATCAAGAGAATTTGCGGATCAGAAGTTCATCTTCTTTGATGAGGCACATGATTTTAAGGGTGTTGAGGAAAAGAATGTTGACAATCTGAAAGTAGAAGAGGACGCTGACGTATCTGATTTGATTCGTGAGGCAGTTTCTGAAATGATGAAAAAGTAAAACATCTGTTTGTAACAAGCAAAAAATTGTAAAATAAGAGAACCCCGGCTTTCGGTGAACAGAGAACGAAAGCCGGGGTTTTTGAAATATTTAATCGAAGAGTATCGTATTGTGATTTATTAAAAAAGCAGAAAATGGGGTTCTTGTGATGGTTCCCGAACAATATACTTTAAAGAAGGAGATATTTAATTCAGAAAATAAAGACAAGCTTGGAGGATATTGTGGGACGAAAAAAATGGATAGAAAAAATAATATTTGGGCTCGAGATCTTGGCAGCAGTGGCATTTGCCGGACTGTCGCTTTTGATGCTCTGGCATTATATAGAATACAACCGTGATGCTGCGGTAGAAACGAGTGCTTCAGGAAAGAAAAGTACAGATACAGTAGAAACGAGTCACACTGGAAAGAAAACGCCAATTGGCGTACAAAGTGAGAAACAAGAACCTTCTGGGCGAAAAGAACAGGAAGAAGAAACTGTTGCCAGAACAGAAGTATCGGTGCCTGAAAATATCCGTGTTACAATTATGGATCAGGATTTCCAACATGAATACCATGAGACAGTTGCTCTGTCCTGCGATAAAGGATATGTCATTTCCTGGATGGATGGAGCAGAAAGCGAAAAAAAGGAATATACTTCGGAGGAGAGGTTTATGATTTCTGCTTCAGATTTGCCGGAAGGGATAATCCTTTGTGTTTTGGGGAATAAAAATGGGGCATTGAAACTGGAAAGTATCACACGCGGAGATGGTATTCCGCAGTACAGAGGAAAATTGTATCTGGAGGGAACCAAAGATGGTATCGGGGTTGTGAATGAATTGCCTCTGGAAGAATATCTGTGCGGGGTTGTATCGAGTGAAATGCCGTCAGATTATCCGGAAGAGGCTTTGAAGGCACAGGCAGTTTGTGCAAGAACTTATGCAGTAAACTGCATTCCTGTCCGGGATATGAACGACAGTGTTTCATTTCAGGTGTACAATAATTACAGAAGCCAGAAAGCGTCACGGGAAGCTGTGGCAGCAACGACAGGGGAGATTCTGCCGCTTGAGGAAGTCCAATATTTTTCGACCTCCTGTCTGTCTGAGCATCGGGATGATTTAGGAGAAGAGGCCTCATTTAAAAAATTTCTGAAAGAGAAGCCTGAAGATGGAAAAGAGTATGGTTCCCCATGGCTGCGCTGGACGGTAGAGCTTCCGGTACGCAAGGTGATCGAGAACTGTGCCAGGGAGTTTGGGGATGAGACAAAAGCACTGGTACAAAAGGCTGAAGCTGCAAAAGACGGGAAAGGGATTTTTTCTGTCAGAATTACAGGACGGCGGAACGATGGCCAGATACAGGAAGTTTCTATAAACTGTTGTGGGGAAAGTTTTTCTGTTGAGGGAGAATATCAGATTCGGAAATTGTTTGGAGGCAGAGATCTGGAAATTTTACTTCAGGATGGAACAGTCACAGGAAACATGCAGCTTCTTCCGAGCGCCTACTTTTATCTGAACGCAGAAGATTTTGGATTAGATGACAGCATTTCTGTTGCAGGAGGCGGCTACGGCCACGGAAATGGAATGAGTCAGTGCGGTGCTGCACAGATGGCATCAGAAGGACTGGACTATCACGCAATTTTAAGGTATTATTATGGAGTAGACACGATAACAGGAAAAGAGACGTGAAAGATCTTTTCCAAAGGGAGAGGGTTATGAGAAACATTCGCAAAATTGCAGAGCTGATTCATTGCTTTACAATAAAAATGAAAAATGACAGGGTACGGGCACATTCGGCAGAGGCAGCTTTTTTTATCATCATGAGTGTATTTCCTGTGTTGATGCTTCTTTTGACCCTGGTTCAGTTTACGCCGCTGACGCAGAATGAGGTTGTGACGACGATTGAGCGTATTACACCATTCGAGGTTTCTGAGTTTCTGGCTCCGGTTGTGAGCAGTGTTTTTCAGCAGTCCTCTGCGTTGCTTTCGTGGTCAGCAATTGTTGCTGTGTGGGTAGCGGGAAAAGGCATTATGGGACTGGCCGATGGCTTGAATTCCATATATCGGATCGAAGAAACCAGAAATTACTTTCTGGTACGGTTCCGTGCGGCTTGTTATACAATTGTCATGATTGTCGCGCTTCTGATCAGTCTCAGTATTCTGGTTTTTGGCTATACGCTTCAGCGGTATCTGTGGCAATGGGTTCCGGTTCTTATGGAATACCTGGATGATACGGTGATTCTGCCGACGGTTATTGCGCTTGCTATTCTGGTCGGATTGTTTTTAATGATGTATATGTTTTTGCCGAACAGACGGCGCTCCTTTCGCAGTCAGTTTCCGGGAGCAGTCTTTACTGCATTTTCGTGGGCGGTGTTTTCTTATGCGTTTTCTATTTATCTGGATTATGCAGTAAATATGTCAGTGGTGTATGGCAGTTTGACGACGCTTGTGGTTGCAATGCTTTGGCTTTATATCTGCATGTATCTTGTATTTGTGGGCGCAGAGATCAATGAGTATCTTGTAAGCCCTGAGCTGTTTCAAAATGATCTTTCCAAAGAGATGCTGGAGAAAATATTTCTGAAAAAATAAATCAGAAAGAGTTTGGAAAAATAAGGATCTCTGATATAATGAAAGAAAATATGAAGATGCGGGAGGATGAGGTATGAGAAAGAAAACAAAATTGTTAGGATTATTATTTCTGTTAACAGTGTTTTTATTATTGCCTTCGAATACAGTGTGTGCGGCAAAACTGTCAAATATGTCCGGCAAACAGATCATAAGTACACTTAAGACAAATGGCTTCCCTATTCACAGTTATACTATTTATTCAACAAATAAGTCGGATCCGAATCATCTGCTTGGAAAGCCGCATCAGTACAAGTGTAAAATAGATTTCCAGGATCGCACTTATATGGATGATGATATTGAGTGTTCCGGAACAGTTGAAATATTTAAAAATTCATCGGATGCAACAAAGAGACGAAAATATTTAAAAACTATATATGATGCGGTACCGTCGTGGTCAATGCGAATGTATCAGTATTCGAACGTATTGCTCAGAATCGATTATTCTGTTGCATCAAAGCGGGCAAAATACTATAAAAATGCTTTTTCAGATATGAGCAAGGGCAAAACGCCGCGGTTTCCGATCACTATCAATAAAAAATCAAAGACGATTTATCCTGGAAAAACATATACATTAAAGCTTAACATTAGTTCTAAAAAGGCAAAATGGTCATCAAGCAATAAGAAAGTAGCGACTGTTTCTAAGGCCGGAAAGGTAACGGCAAAAAAGAAAGGGACAGCGGTGATCAGTGCAAAGTTTAATGGGTATACAGTAAAATGTAAGGTAACGGTAAAAAATCCTCCTGTAAAAATTAATAAAGAGTATTTGACATTAAAAATAGGGGAATCCTATACGTTGAAATTGCTGAACACTTCTAAACGTGCTACCTGGATCAGTGATAATGAACGTGTAGCAACGGTAAGTGCAAATGGAAAAGTGACTGCCAAAGCTTCTGGAAGTACAGAGATAACGGCATTTCTTGGTTCCTATTGTTATAGCTGTGAGGTGATTGTTCCACAGGAAGGCATTGCTATGCCTGGTATTACTGTGAGTACGATCAACTGGGAAGCTGTGAGCAGTGAAGTGACATTTCGGATACAGAATAATACAGCGCATGCAATTGAAATTTATAAAACAGCGTATGCTTATGACGATGACTATGAATTGTTAAAAGAAATGGAGATGCCGTATTATTATAATAAGACGATACTGCCAGGGCAGCAGGACGATGTGAATTTTGTGGCTTACTCTTCAAATAATGTTATTTATAATACACAGAGAATCACTTTCTTTTTTGATATGGATGGTGTGAAATACCGTTGTGAGGCAGAATACAATTATGAATATGGCCAACCGTATAAGTTTAGCTACTACAGAGAAGTTTAGACTGTGGTAAGATTTAATTTTAGCTTGACATTCTGAAAAGATGTGATTAGAATAAGGAATAGTTTAAAAGAAAAAGGCGCAGATGGTGCACAGTAGCGAACTGTTTTTCCGACAGAGAGAGAATGTCGTCGGCTGGAAGCATTCTCAGGTTCAGGCAGGGAGCGAATTTCACACCGGAGCTTCATCCCGGAAGGTATGTCTGGTAGGGGATGACGTCTCATGTACGTTACGCATGTCCAAGTGCCTGCCGTATGGCGGGAAACAGGGTGGTACCACGGAACATATGCTTCGTCCCTATTGAGGGACGGAGCTTTTTTGTTTATCTATGTTTATTTAAAATAAAAGAAGGAAGGAAGAAAAACATGAAAGACAAATTGCAGGCGATCAAAGAAGAGGCGCTGGCACAGATTGCAGAGGCAGGCGTGCTGGATAAACTGAATGACGTCAGAGTGAATTTTCTTGGAAAAAAAGGCAAGCTGACAGCAGTGCTGAAGAGTATGAAAGATGTGGCTCCGGAGGACCGTCCGGCGTTTGGTCAGCTTGTGAATGAGGCGCGGGCGCAGATCGAGGGCGTGCTGGAAGAAACCAAGAAAAAGCTGGAAGAGCAGGCGCTTGAGCTGCAGTTAAAAGCAGAAGTGATTGATGTGACACTTCCGGCAAAGAAGAATAACGTAGGGCACCGTCATCCGAATACGATTGCGCGGGAAGAGGTAGAGCGCATTTTTATCGGTATGGGGTATGAAGTGGTGGAAGGCCCGGAAATTGAATACGATGAGTACAATTTCGAAAAACTGAATATTCCGGCCAACCATCCGGCCAAGGATGAGCAGGATACCTTCTATATTAATAAAGAAATTGTTTTGCGTACACAGACCTCACCGGTACAGGCAAGAACAATGGAAAAGGGCAATCTGCCGATCCGAATGATTTCTCCGGGCCGTGTGTTCCGTTCCGACGAGGTGGATGCAACGCATTCTCCGTCCTTCCATCAGATTGAAGGCCTGGTTGTGGATAAAAATGTCACCTTTGCTGATCTGAAAGGGACCCTGGAGCAGTTTGCAAAAGAATTGTTCGGCGAGGAGACAAAGACGAAATTCCGTCCCCATCATTTCCCGTTCACAGAACCGAGTGCAGAAGTGGATGTTTCCTGTTTCAAGTGTGGCGGAAAGGGCTGCCGTTTCTGCAAAGGCAGCGGTTGGATTGAGATTCTTGGCTGCGGTATGGTACATCCACATGTACTGGAGATGTGTGGCATTGATCCGGAAGAATATACCGGCTTTGCATTTGGTGTCGGGCTGGAGCGTATTGCACTGCTCAAATATGAAATTGATGACATGCGGCTGCTGTATGAGAACGATGTCCGTTTCTTGAAACAATTCTAAGGATATGCGGATATATTATCGTTTCTGTAGATAACTCCGGTGGAGATCGCACGGATTTGCACAAGAAAATGTTGATTCACAGAGCAAATTCGACGAGGAGAAAGCTTTCATCAGCGTTTTATTAAGAAAAAGTTTGACAGCAGAGAAGGCTGAGCAGGTCGGACATTGGACGCACACCTGCTTGACCAGATTTTGTTTATAGAAGGAGATATAATAATGAATACAACATTATCATGGATAAAAGCGTATGTTCCGGAGCTGGATGTAACAGCACAGGAGTATACGGATGCAATGACGCTTTCTGGAACAAAGGTAGAGGGATTTGTAGAGGCTGACCGTGATCTGGATAAGATTGTGATTGGACAGATTGAGAAAATTGAGCGTCATCCGGATGCAGATAAGTTAATTGTTTGTCAGGTAAACGTAGGAACCGGGACAACACAGATCGTAACAGGTGCACCGAACGTAAAGGTAGGAGATAAGATTCCGGTTGTTCTGGACGGTGGACGCGTGGCAGGAAACCACGATGGAAAAATGACAGAGGGCGGCATTGAGATCAAAAAAGGAAAGCTGCGCGGTGTGGAATCAAACGGCATGATGTGTTCGATTGAGGAGCTTGGCTCCACAAAAGAGATGTATCCGGAAGCTCCGGAGTACGGAATTTATATTTTTCCGGAAGATGCCGAGGTCGGAGCAGATGCGGTTGAGGCGCTTGGCCTTCACGATGTGACATTTGAATATGAGGTTACTTCAAACCGTGTGGACTGCTTTTCCGTGATCGGTATTGCACGCGAGGCGGCTGCTACCTTCCGCAAAGAATTTCATCCGCCGGTTGTCGCAAAGACCGGAAATGAAGAAAATGCAGCGGATTATGTAAAAGTAACAGTAAAAGATCCGGAGCTGTGTCCGCGGTACTGCGCAAGAATCGTAAAAAATATTAAAATTGCGCCGTCTCCGAAGTGGATGCAGAGACGTCTGGCCGCTGCCGGGATTCGTCCGATCAATAATATCGTTGATATTACGAATTATGTCATGGAAGAGTATGGACAGCCGATGCATGCGTATGACTATGATACGCTTGCAGGCCATGAGATCGTGGTACGCCGTGCCGGAAAAGATGAGAAATTCACGACACTGGACGGCCAGGAGCGTACGATGGATGAAAATGTGGTCATGATCTGTGATGGAGAGAAATCAGTTGGTATCGGTGGAATCATGGGCGGTGAAAATTCCATGATTACAGATGATGTAAAAACCATGCTGTTTGAAGCAGCGTGCTTTGACGGAACGAATATCCGCCTTTCCTCCAAACGGATCGGCCTTCGTACGGATGCGTCTGCAAAGTTTGAAAAGGGACTTGATCCGAATAATGCGCAGGCGGCGATTGACCGTGCCTGCCAGCTCGTGGAAGAGCTTGGTGCCGGTGAGGTTGTCGGCGGTATGGTGGATGTTTACAGTAAGGTAAAAGAGCCGGTACGCATCCCGTTTGAGCCGGATAAGATCAATGCACTGCTTGGCACGGACATTTCGGCAGAGCAGATGCTTGGCTATTTCCGGATGGTTGATCTGGAATACGATGAAAAAACGAATGAAATTATTGCGCCGACGTTCCGGCACGATCTGTTCCGCACAGCGGATCTGGCAGAGGAAGTTGCACGGTTCTATGGCTATGACAATATTCCGACCACGCTCCCAAGTGGCGAGGCGACGGCCGGAAAGCTGCCGTTTGATCTGAGAGTGCGTGCGGTTGCGCAGGATATTGCTGAGTACTGCGGTTTTTCACAGGGGATGATGTATTCCTTTGAGAGTCCGAAGGTGTATGACAAGCTTCTGATTCCGCAGGATTCTAAGCTGCGCGAAGCAGTGAAGATTCAGAACCCGCTCGGGGAGGATTTCAGCATCATGCGTACTGTGTCGGTTGGTGGTATGCTGACTTCTCTGGCATTTAATTACAATCACCGCAACAAAAATGTCCGCCTGTATGAGCTGGGGAATATTTATCTTCCGAAGGAACTGCCG
>CAOJHI010000150.1 GCA_948436005.1 uncultured Lachnospiraceae bacterium | reverse complement strand
TTGTCACATTGTGTTCCTTTGCACACTGGGCCAGTGTCTCTACGGTACACGTATAACTGCGCTCATCGGGCCAGGTCGCCTTATAAACAATCGCTGCCGGAGTATCTTTCTGATAACCGCTTGCAAGCAGCCGCTGCGTGAGCTGTTCCAGCATCCCGGTACTGAGAAAAATTACCATGGTCGCTCCGTGCGATGCAAGCTTTGCGATCTCTTCACGCTCCGGCACCGGCGTACGTCCCGCCATCCGCGTGATAATCACAGTCTGGGAAATACCCGGCAGGGTATATTCCAGATTCAGCGCGGAAGCTGCACCGCAAAATGCGCTGACGCCCGGACAGTAATCATACGTAATTCCTGCCTGCTCCAGCAAATCCATCTGTTCGCGGATAGCGCCGTAGATACACGGATCCCCGGTATGCAGACGCACCGTTGTCAGCCCTTTTGCCTCTGTCTCCTTCATGACAGAAAGGACTTCTTCCAGCGTCATTCTGGCACTGTCATATACCACGCATCCATCTTTCTTGTCCTCCAGCAGTTCCGGATTAACCAGGGAGCCCGCATAAATAATCACATCTGCCTGCTCCAGAAGCTTTTTTCCCCGCACAGTAATCAGATCAGCTGCTCCGCTTCCTGCTCCTACAAAATGAATCATTTTCCTGCCTCCTTTGCAATGATCAGCGAATAATATCCTGCTGTATCCGGAATTTCGTCCACGCCATGATAAATGTGCTCGTTTTCCATGCCGCAGTTCTCCACCATCACCACATCCCGGCCGCTTTTTTTCAGCATTTCCTTTACCTGTCCCATCCGCTTTCCTGATTTCATCAGAATATAATTTCCCGGCTGGTCGAGTGCATCTTCCGGCATATGGGCTGCCGGGAGCACATGGAGCCGCTCACTCCACTCAACGAGAGAAATATTTGCCCTGGCAGCTGCTGCGCAAAAAGACGGAATCCCGCTCACCAGCTCCGTCTGATACCCTCTGCTCTCAATCCGCTTCTGAACATACAGATACGTGGAATAAACGGTCGGATCCCCGAGAGTGAGAAACACAACATTTTTTCCCTGTTGTAAATATTGTTCCACTGCATCCGCAGCTTCCCTGTGTCCCTGCTCCAGCGCCTCTTTGTCATGTGTCATCGGCATCAGGACTGCAAGAAGCTCCTTATCTGAGAGCTCCGGCACTGCCTGCACTGCAATCCGGTAAGCAACCGTCTCCTGCGCAACTGCCCCCGGCACTGCAATCACCTCATTTTCCCGGATGAGCCGTACTGCCTTCAGCGTCATATATTCCGGATCGCCCGGGCCCACGCCCACGCCATATAATATTCCTGCCATTTTCATCCTCCTGTATGTCTGCGGCTCTGCATCTTGTTCCGATGTCCTGCCGGATTTTTATATTTGTCTTATATTTTTATGATTCTTTCCTGCTAATTTCTATGATTCTCTTCTTTCCGTTCTGTTGGCTTTTCTGTCATTTTCCCTTTATTTTCGCTGTTTTTTATTCTTATTACTTCTCTTTGTCTGTTTGCTTATTCATACTTTTTCTGTCTGTGCGATGATCGCTTCCATCATACACTGTGCGCCTTTGGTTTCGCCCAGATATCCATACTGATTGGAAAAAAGGACCACTTCCGTCTCAAGCATCCCCTGACAGCGCTTTTGCAGATAGTAATGAATTCGTTCCAGCGTCTCTGCCATCACTGCTTCCAGCAGATTTTGCTCCCGCAAAATTCCCACCGCTTCTTCTGTCGTGTTTGCTGCAAGAAGCTGCGCGGCCAGGGCAGGAATATCTGTTTTTGCAATCAGCTCCTGTCCTGCTTTTCCGTTTTCCAGCGCACGCAGTGTCTGAGCTGCCATAAGCTCTGCCCTGCAATCTGCCTGTGCGGAATGCGTGTTCATGATGCCGCCGGAAACCTTAATAAATTTTCCGATATGCGCGATAAACAGAATCCCCTTTGCACCGAGTGAAACGGCCATATCAAGCGTTTCTCCGACGTAATTGCTGCATTTCATCGAATGCTCTGCATCCAGCGCCTCTGAAAGCTCTTTTCTGCGGATAAAATCTGCTCCATAATTTCCCGGCGTAATGAGCAGATACTCTGCTCCGTTTTCCACTTTCTGCTTCATCTCCACGCGGATGCTGGCAATCAATGCCTCCTCACTCATGGGAACCACGATCCCGCTGGTACCGAGAATGGAAATTCCGCCTGCAATTCCGATATGCGGATTAAAGGTCCGTTTTGCAATCTCCTCACCGGACGGCACGGAAATTGTAATCCGAATCCCGCCGTCATACAAACAGTCCCGACATACTTCTGCAACCTCCCGCGCAATCATTTCACGCGGCACACGATTGATCGCTGCCGCGCCTACCGGCTGTTCCAGCCCTGGCTTTGTCACACGTCCGACACCGCGACCTCCGTCGATGACCACACGCACTTCCTGCATTACAATGCTTTTATGGCCCTCCTGACCTGTTGTCCGACAGTTCCCTTCCATTTTCTTCTCATTCGTCTCATCGCCCGCTCCCGGAAATGACAGCTTCATTTTTTCTGCCTGTGCATAAATGAGCGCCCCATCGGTTGCATCCGGATCATCCCCGCCGTATTTTCGTACCGCACAGACCGCCTTTTCTCCTGAAATATGCTGCTCCACAACAGGCAGGCGAAGAACTATCCCCTTCGGCGTCCTGATTTCTGCTCTCCCGCAGATCTCTCCGGTCAGCACCATCTGCGCAGCCGCTTTTGCCGCCGCAGCTGCGCAGCTCCCGGTCGTATAGCCACAGCGAAGCTTTTTATCCTTTTTCATCACGAATGCATCCTCAATGCCGATTCGTTCTTCCTCACTGGCCTGGCAGGAAACAGAACCAATCTGTTTCAGATACAGTCTGCCTTTGCCCGGCTTTCCCCTGTACTCTGTTTCTTTTTCCTCACAGTCCTTCTCTGTGTCCTCAAAGCACACCTCACAGGAAAACCCGCAGCCGTTTTTTACCTGCCAGTCAAAATAATCCCTGGACGGCTTGGCGTATCGCTCCATGACAGCCATGATGGTTCCGCCATGTACGACAAAAACGGCCAGATTGCAGTTTTCCCGGAACGCCTTACGGCAGGCGGCCTCAAATGCCTGACAGCATCTTTTGCTGAATGCTTCCCGGCTTTCTCCTCCCGGAAATGCAGTTGTTCCTCCACTGTCTATCCAGCTCTGATACGCTGTATTACCCTGCAGTTCTTCATAATTTTTATACTCAAATGTGCCGAACTCACATTCTCTCAGATCAGAGACGGCCTCTTTGGGTGCTTCCGGAAATAAAATTCCGGCAGTCTGCGTACAGCGTTTCAAAGGGCTTGTAAATACGATGTCTGGTACCGGGAATTTTCCTCGTGCAAGCCGAAGTTCCTGGCACGCATCCTGCGTCAGGTCTTCATCGGTGGTTCCGACATAGCGGTGTTCCAGGTTTCCGGCCGTGCTTCCGTGCCGTATCAGGTAAATTTGCATGCTGGGCTCCTTTCGCATAAAGTGTGTGGGGGGAATATGTAAAAAGAGGACGCCCCATGGTGCAGGAGGCAAAAACGGGGTTCCGGGCAAACAAGTCACCCCTTATTTTGCCTCCTGCACCATGGGGCTGACTTTGAAATAATTTCATGTTACTGGTTTTTACGTCATTGGACTATTTTGGGGAAATTTCATCTTATTATTTCTTTCGTCATTGGACTACTATGAGTATATTCATGTTACAATCTCTTTCGTCATCGGACTACTTTGAGTATATTCATCTTATTATCTCTTTCGTCATTGGACTACTATGAGTATATTCATGTTATAATCTCTTTCGTCATCGGACTACTTTGAGTATATTCATCTTATTATCTCTTTCGTCATTGGACTACTATGAGTATATTTTATGTTACAATTTCTTTCGTCATTGGACTACTATGAGTATATTTCATGTTACGATCTCTTTCGTCATTGGACTACTTTAAGTATATTTCATATTACTATTTCTTTCGTCATGCACTAGACTTGAATTATCATTTGTTACAACAGTATTTTGTTACACGCGGCTGCCGTCCAGCTGGTATAGCAGGGCGTTGCAGATTGCGGCTGCTATGTTGCTGCCGCCTTTGCGGCCGCGGGCTACGATGTATGGTACGTTTGTCTGCATGATCAGCTCTTTGGACTGCACGACGTTGACAAAGCCGACCGGTACGCCGATGATAAGCTCCGGGCAGAAGGTTTCTTTCTGAATCAGTTCGTACAGGCGCAGCAGGGCTGTGGGTGCGTTTCCTACGGCATAGATTATTGGTTTTCCAAGGGCGGCTGCTTTGTCCACACATACGGAAGCTCGCGTTACACCGCGGCTTTTGGCTTCCTGTGCTACGTCCGCATCGCCGATAAAGCAATGTGCTTCACCGCCGCAGAGCTGAAGGCTTTTTTTGTTGATTCCGGAATATGCCATCATTGTATCTGTGATAATCCACGCTCCGGCCCGCAGCGCGTCCTGCGCTTTTTTCACTGCGCCATCGGAAAAGCACAGATGATCAATATAGTCAAAATCTGCTGATGTATGAATGACCCGCTTGATGATCATTGCACGTTCATCCTCGGGAATACGACCTGCCGCTTCCTCTGAGATAATCTCAAAGCTGCGGCGCTCAATGTCCATGGGGCCGAGGTGCTCGATTTCTTTCCATGTAGTGTCTTTCATGTTTTGTTTCCTCCTCCTGCTTCCAGAATTTCGTAAATCCGCTTCATATCAAGGTGAGCCCGCAGCCCTTCTGCCAGCAGGTCATACTGGGTTTCCTTAAAGGACGCAAAGTCCATCTCCATACCCATCTCTTCTTTGATTCCTTTTGCCTTTGCAAGTGCCCGTACCACGCGGACAGCCACTTCTTCCCGGTCAAAAATTCCATGCAGGTAGGAACCATATACATTTTTTCCGCAGGCTCCTTCCTGTTTACGCGCTCCTGTGATGCAGTCTACAATTTCAGTAAATGGCTTCGTTCCCTCATGAACTACAGTCTGGCCCATATGGATCTCGTAACCGGTGACAGCTGTTTCGGAAAGTGGTTCCAAAATTCCGTCAACCGAAAGAATCTGTCCCTCCACGCGTGTTCTGGCCTTTTCCGGTTCAAAAACAGTCTCTGTATCAAGAAGCCCCATTCCACGGATGATTCCGCCCTCTTCCACTCCTTCCGGGTCAGAAATCTGACAGCCAAGCATCTGATATCCTCCGCAGATACCGAAAACAACGCTGCCAGCCTTATGTGCTTTCAATATGGATGCCTCCAGACCATTCTGGCGCATCCAGAGCAGGTCGCGCATGGTATTCTTCGTGCCGGGCAAAAGGATCAGATCAGGATTTCCAAGCTGATGCGCTGCGGAAACGTAACGCACAGTGACACCTCTTATGCCCTCGAACACATTGAAATCCGTAAAATTAGAAATCCGCGGCAAACGAATCACTGCAAGGTCAATCAGGCTGACTGGCGGCGCGTCGTTCCTGCTCTCCAGCCGTTCGCTGAGGCTGTCCTCATCCTCGAGACTCACTTGCAGATACGGAGTTACACCGAGAACCGGCAGCTGTGTCAGCTTCTCCAGCATTTCCACCCCCGGATCCAGAATTGTTTTGTCTCCCCGGAATTTATTGATAATCAGTCCCTTAATAAGCCTCCGCTCGTCCTCTTCCAGAAGTGCCACTGTACCGTAGAGCTGCGCGAACACACCGCCCCGGTCAATGTCTCCGACCAGAAGCACCGGTGCATTGGCCAGCTTTGCCATTCCCATGTTTACAATATCATCCTGCTTCAGGTTAATTTCAGCCGGACTCCCCGCGCCCTCTATTACTATAATGTCATACTGTTCTTCCAGCTTACGGTATGCTTTCATAATCTCCGGCACCAGAGATTTTTTCATTTTAAAATAGTCGCGCGCATTCATAGTGCCCAGCACTTCGCCGTTTACAATAACCTGGGACCCCGTATCGTTCGTCGGTTTCAGAAGAATCGGGTTCATAGCCACACAGGGTTCGGTTCCCGCGGCTTCTGCCTGCATCACCTGTGCGCGCCCCATTTCCAGGCCCTCTCTCGTAATAAAAGAATTCAGGGCCATATTCTGGGACTTAAACGGCGCTACTCTGTAACCGTCCTGCCGGAAAATCCGGCAAAGTCCTGCCGCCACTACACTCTTTCCGACGTTCGACATTGTGCCCTGCACCATAATTACCTTTGCCATTTTTCTGCCGTCCTTTCCTGCCCTGCACTGCTTTCCTTTGTTGCCGTATTATGCTGTTTCATTTCTCTGTACTCTTTCAGGGCTGCAAGAAGCATCTGATTTTCTTTTCCGCTCCGGACGCAGATCCGGAAAAACCCCTTTTCAAGACCTGGGAAATTGCTGCAGTCACGGATTAAAAAGCCCCTGTCAAGACACATTTCCCGCAGGTTTTCCGGCCCTTCCAGGAGCAAAAAATTTGCCCCGGACGGGTAGACCTGATACCCCATCTGCTCCAGCTCGCGGCTCAGCCCGCTCCGGTTTACCGCTGTCTCCGTTGCAGTTTCGGCGGCAAATTCCAGTTCCTTTGCGGCTGCCTCTGCTGCCATCTGCGCAGGAATCGATACATTCCAGGGCTGCATGACAAAGCGCATCTGATCAAGCAGACGCGTATCGCTGCAAACCCCATACCCGAAACGCAGCCCCGGCATGGCATACATTTTCGTAAAAGACTTCATCACAAATATATTTGGATTTTCTGCAACTTTGCTGACACCGGAAAATGTCTCCTTACAGCTGTCCGCATCCAGAAAATCGAAAAAACTCTCATCCAGCACCAGAAGAATCTGGAGACGGCAGCAGATCTGCAGTAGTTTCTCAAGAAAGTCTGTCCCCAGCACCTGGCCCGTGGGATTGTTCGGATTGCCTAAAATAATGAGGTCCGTTCCTTCCTCTATTGCTTCCAGGAAATCATTTTCAAGCCTGAACTCCTGCTCTTTTTTTAAATAAAACCGCCTGACCTCGCACCCGAATGCTGACAATGATTGCTCGTATTCAAAAAAAGAAGGCGCCGCAAGCAGTGCTTTTGCCGGACGGCGTGCCGCCGCAAGCGCGAACATCAGCTCCGCTGCCCCATTTCCACAGATGATCTGATGCGGATGAATTTTGCACGCTTCGTACAATGCAGCCTGATGCATCGCATCCGATTGTCCCGCATTTTTACATATAGCTCCTGGCTGTTTCTCATCCTGGCAGATAACTGCCTGCTTCCGGCAGATCTCATTTTCCCTGTCTGCCAACGCAGCCCGCAGCGACCTGTACTTAGGATCCGGATAATGAACTGACTGTGTTACTGCCTCCTGCGCAGCCAGGCGCACGGTTTCCGGCATCCCGCGGAAATTGATATTGGCAGAAAAATCTCTGATGTTTTCATAAGAATAAATGTCTCCGCCGTGTTCGTGCAATGCAGCCGCTTCCGGCATCACTTTTTTTTCTGTTGTTACGAATAATTCCACTTATTTTTTCTCCATATTACGATGATACAGATCAGAACAAAATACTGCTTCAAAGTCTGAATTCAGCCGTTTTTTAAGTGTTTTCAGTAAACTGAAAAATCACAGGCAGCCATACAGCAACAGCAGCTTCATGCCTCCAAGCACCATACACGCCAGCACAGAAGCCATGAGCATCAACTGGTTAACTCTGGTGATATCCTCCTTCTGTACGGACCGGATATCATCTCCAATATATGGTTTTTCATATAACTTTCCGAAATAATACGCATTTCCTGCAAGCTGAATCTGCAGTGCTCCGGCAGCCGCCGCTTCTGTCTGCGCAGAATTCGGGCTCGCATGATTTCTGCGGTCACGCCGCCAAATTTTCCAGGCACCTTTTCCGTCCAGCCCACAAAAACATGCGCCGACAATCATAAACAGTGCTGCCACACGTGCCGGCACATAATTTACCACATCGTCCAGTTTTGCCGCCGCGCGTCCGAAATACAGATACCGGTCGTTCTTATAGCCCACCATAGAATCCATGGTATTGATGCTTTTGTAGGCAAAACCGAGGCCCGCACCGCCAATCATCAGATACAGAAGCGGCGCAAACACGCCGTCGGAAAAATTTTCAGCCACAGTCTCTACCGCTGCCTTGATCACACCAGTTTCGGAAAGACTCTTTGTATCTCTTCCTACAATTCGTGAAACTGCTTTCCGGCCAGCTTCCAGCCCGTCTGTCTCCAACGCTTTTCCCACCTGCATGCTTTCCTTTTTCAATGATTTCACTGCAAAAATAAAAAAGCACATCACAGCTTCAACGATAACGCCGGCCCAGACAAGA
>CAOJHI010000149.1 GCA_948436005.1 uncultured Lachnospiraceae bacterium | reverse complement strand
AATTCCCGCGCGCGAGGTCGTCAGCGGATACATCAGATAAGAACGGAACCATACCCCAAGTGTAATATGCCAGCGCCGCCAGTACTCTGCCACACTCTTTGAAAAAAAAGGACGGCGGAAATTTTCCGGCAGCTCTGTCCCGAACATCCTTGATATTCCGCGCACTGCATCCATGCCGCCGGAAAAATCCGCGTACAGGCGCACCGTATAAAGGATCACGCCGCCCAGAACCATCCAGCCCGGCAGCTCCTGCGCTCCGCCGAGCAACACTGCCGTTGTGAGGGCAAGCCGGTCGGCAATCACAAGCTTTTTAAAATATCCCCACAGCATCAGCTGAAATCCTGAGACAAAGGAAACCGGCTCCAGCCGGTGCCCGGTAAGCAGCGTATCGCCAAGCTCCTTCCAGGATGAAATGGGCCCCTGCGTCAGCTGCGGAAAATAACCCACAAACAGCCATGCTTTCAGCGGATTACGCTGCATCGCGGCTTTCCCTCTGTAAATATCAATCAGCCACCCGGCTGACTGAAAGGTGAAATAGCTCAGCCCAAGCGGTACTGCCAGTTCCCACACAGGCAGAATTTCCTTCTTTCCTCCGGTAAGTCCATTTATCCACGCTGCAAACGACGGTTCATATTTGATAAAAAACATCGCGCCAAGATCGAGCAGCAGCAAAAAAGCGAGCAGTATCTTTTTTCTCCGTTTTAAGACAGATAACGCTGTTCCGCCCAGCCATGTGATTGCAGCAATCGCCGTCATATGCAGCGCGCTCTGCCACCCGGCTGACATAATAAAAACAACGCTGCCGGCCAGCAGTGCCAGCCAGCGTACTTTTAACGGCAGCACATAGTAAACGACCAGCGCTGCCGCCACAAGAAACAAAAAATCAAACGACAGGATATTCATCTTCTACCTCCCGTCTGACCTGCAGGCGGTCTATCTTTCCGCTTCCGGTTCTCGGCAGAACCTCCCTGCGGTGATATTCGTCCGGAACCATATATTTCGGCAGCGCCATTTTCAGCGATGCTTTCAGGCTCTTTTCATCTGCTGTTCCTGTATAAGCAGCAACAATTCGTTCCCGCGCTGCTTCATAGTAGCAGCACCCCATTTCAACACCAGCCACTGCATTCATTGCACACTCGATTTCTCCCAGTTCAATGCGGTACCCGTTTCTCTTGATCTGTGAATCGCGGCGGCCAAGGAACATCAGCTCGCCTCTTTCGTTCCACTCCCCCATATCCCCGGTTTTGTAAATAATCTCCCGTATCTGCGGCCGGAGCGGATTCTGTACAAAAGCGGCCTCCGTCTTTTCGGGCGCATTGTAATAGCCCGGAGACAGACATGTCCCGCCCACACAGATTTCTCCGTCCAGCAGTAAAATTCTGGTGTTGGCACAAGGATGCCCGATTGGCAGACTGTCCGAATCTGCAAAATCACGTTCCACACGGTACCATGCACAGACATCTGTAATTTCCGTCGGCCCGTACATATTCACATAGTCCGCCTCAGGCAGAGCCTTTTTCCACAGATTTAAGGTGCGGCACGGCATAACCTCCCCACAGAAAAACACCCGGCGAAGCGCTTTTAAACAGCCCGTGTCCAGCAAACCCGAATTAGCGAGTGCAGTGAGTGCAGAGGGTACCCAGAACAGCGTGTCAATTTTTTCGCGTTCCAGTGTCTGCATAAGCTTCTTCGGAAACAGAAAATCTGCCTGCCTGGTCAGATAAAGGCTGCCTGCCATCCGCATGGTACTGTAAATATCCAGTACCGAATTATCAAAATAAAACGGCGCCTGGCTGGCAAAACGGCACCCTTCCGGCAAACCAAGCGAAGTACATGCCCATTCTATGAAATCAATCACACTGCGGTGTGTAATGGATACTCCTTTCGGAACTCCTGTGGAGCCGCTTGTAAACAGCACATAGAGCAAGTCATCATCAATGTGACGGCTGCGCCTCTCTTCCAGAACCTGCGTATGGACAGAAGCAGGAATCCTCTCTGTCACACACACTGCCTCCTCTGTTACGAGCTGCTTTGCAGCTGTTTCAAAGCGTTCGTCACACAGCACAAAAGCAGGCTGAAGCACAGAAGCAATCATCTTCATCCGGGATTCGGGCATCGAAGAATCGAGCGGCGTATAAAAACAGTTTGCGTATACGCTTCCCATCATCGCTGCAATGCACGCCGGACTTTTTTCCATCAAAATCAGAACCGGACACTGCTGCGGAACACGCCCGGCGAGAAAAGAACCTATTTCCCGTGCTCTTTGCCAGAGCTCTGACCATGACATACGCACCTGCGGCTGATCATACGCTGTGTGCTGCGGCGCACGCGCAGCAGCAGCTTCCAGCCAGTCCAGTACGTTTCTCATTGTTTTCCTTTACGGTAGCTGTGAATCAGCTCCAGCATTGCACCCGCGCTGTTAAAATTCTCCGGTTCAATGTCGCCTGTCTGAATATGTATATCAAACGCTTCATCCAGCGCGGCAATGATTTGCGTCAGATCAATGGAATCAATCACTCCGTCTTCTACCAGTGCTGTTTCACTGGCAAAATCCACATCGTCTCTGACCTCCGCCAACACATTCAACAATTTTTCCATTTCGTTCATTTGTATAACCTCCCTTGGATACTTTTGCCTGGCGCTGCTGTATCCTCTTTTACAGCAGCGCTAGGCAAAAGTATCCCGAAAAGGCTTTTCACCTCTTCGGGTACTTGACTTACTTGTTAATACGATCCTCTGTCGTCGGATCAAACAGATGCAGTTTTGCCATATTCGGCCTAAGCACCAGTTCTTTTTCTTCCGGCGCAGTCTCACCTGTATACTTAAATACAACAACCTTCTCGCCTACACGCACATAAATCAGATAAGCGTCGCCAAGCGGCTCAATAGAATCCACATGCACATGAATTCCTTCTCCTCCATTCTCCGCCAGTTCAAAATCAGACGGACGAATCCCCAGGTCAACCTTCTTTCCTTTATACGCTGCCAGACACGCTTTCAGACTTTCCGGTACTTTCAGCTGGAATGCACCGCCATCCAGAACATCTCCTTTTACCTCGCACGGGAAAATATTGATCTGCGGTGTTCCAAGAAAACCTGCCACAAATTCATTTGCCGGATGGTCGTACAGATCGTTCGGCGTTCCCTGCTGC
Source organism: uncultured Lachnospiraceae bacterium (assembly GCA_948436005.1). Taxonomy (GTDB): domain Bacteria; phylum Bacillota; class Clostridia; order Lachnospirales; family Lachnospiraceae; genus Choladousia. Next base: position 5,237 of record CAOJHI010000149.1, on the reverse strand, counting down.
ATAATATGTCCCTCTTTCATGAGGACAATATGATCTGCCATCGTCATGGCCTCTGTCTGGTCATGGGTAACGTAGATCGTTGTAATGCCGAGCTGTTCCTGAATTTTCTTCAGCTCATACCGTACCTGGTCACGCAGTTTTGCGTCCAGATTTCCAAGCGGCTCATCCAGCAGGAATACCTGCGGATCACGCACCAGCGCACGTCCAAGTGCAACTCTCTGGCGCTGTCCGCCGGAAAGCTCTGCAGGACGGCGGTCCAGAAGCTGCTCTATGGACAGCATCTGTGCCATATAAGCGACACGCTTGTCAATTTCTTCCTTTGGCGCTTTCTTTGTTTTCAGTGCAAAGGACATATTTTCCCGCACTGTCATGTTCGGATAAAGCGCATACTCCTGAAATACCATGGCAATGTTACGTTCCTGCGGCGGCACAAAGGTTTTATCCTTCTTCTTGCCGTCTGCAGATGTCATGATTTCATCTCCAAACCAGATTTCACCGTTTGTCGGATGCAAAAGCCCTGCAATACAGTGCATAGCTGTGGACTTTCCACAGCCGGACGGTCCGAGGAATACGCAAAACTCACCGTCTTTGATGTCCAGATTTAGCTTATCCAGGACATACGATTTTCCTTTATTGTAGGATACGCTCATATCCTTTATTTTAATGGAAGCCATATGATCACCTTTCCTCTCTCTCAGGTATTTCCGCGATTATGCACCGAAAGATTCCACATCAATGCCATAGCCGTACTCATACAGCGGGGCGTCAATGTCCTTCGGCAGATCTTCGCGCTGAGCCAGTACCTGATCCATGCTTCCCGGAATCTGGAACGGCAGTTTTCCTGTGATAGATGTTTCTCCATATAATGCATCTGCCACTGCCTGCGCACCGCAGGTAACACCCGGACGATAAACGAGAAGCACTGTGTCTGCTGCCTCGGCCACCGGCGTAAGTACGTATGCACGGTTCATAACAACTACAGCTACTACATTCGCACCGGCTTCTTTCAGGGCACTGATCAGAGCTGTCTGCTCTTCCGGGAATTCCAGTGTATCAGCTCCCCACTCCGGATCATGTGTACCGCTCTTCTCGCCTACTACAGCTATGGCAGTTACACCGGTCAGGTCTGCAGGTACATCTGCTGCAGTCTCAATATAGGTAACCTGATCAGCACCAGCCTTTTCGGAAATAGCATCCAGAATCGTTGTGCCTTCAATTTCAATCGGCTCTTTTGCCGTCCAGCCGCTGTTCAGCGCACGGATATCCTGTGCCAGGCTTCCGGCTACGACAATCTTTTCACCGGTAAGCGGCGCTGCATTTTCATACTTCACCAATGTGAAAGATCTTGCTGCTGCTTCTTTTGCAACAGCCTTGTGTGCTTCACTTCCGACAATTTCGCCGACTTTTGTCTCATCTACGTACGGATTTTCGAAAATACCCAGCTGGAATTTTGCAATCAGAATCCGGCGGCATGCATCTGTAAGACGCGCCTCGTCCACTTCTTCGGCCAGCTGCCTGGTAGAACGCGCACCTGCTCCGCCAAGGATGTCGGCACCGGCATTGGTTGCTCCTACGAAGTTCAGCCCCCAGTCTGTCTGGATAATTCCCGTGTAGCCCAGCTCGCCGCGCAGCAGATCCGTCATAACGGCTGCCGACTGATCAGCAGAATTCTCCACAGCATCTCCTCCCAGATAAGGAACCGTAGAATAACCGTACGGCATAACAGCCGCTACGCCCGCATCAATGGCTGCCTTGAAGCCTGCCAGATGCAGATCAATGGAATCTTCCTGAATCGTCAGCGGTGTTCCGTCCACGCCGCCCGTCTGTGCGCCTGCACCCGGGAAGTGTTTTACCGTAGCGATCACGGAATCACTTGTCAGCTCACTGCCTCCTTGAAGAGCCTGTACGGCAGCAACAATCAGGTTCTGAACAACCTCACTGTCTTCTGAATAGCATTCCTGATTCCGTCCCCAGCGCGGATCTGTAATCAGGTCAGCATCCGGGGAAAGTGCCATACGCACACCGACTGCCATCAGTTCTTCCTTCAGTATCGTGTTCAGCTGCGCTACCAGGTCAGCATCGTTCGCTGCACCCTGGTTTACCTCATCCGGCAGGAAAGTTGCATCGCTGACAAACGCCGCACCGGCTTCCGTATCCATGGAAAAGACAATCGGAATGCCAAGTGCACTTGATTCGGACAGCTCCTGAATCTCGTTCGTGCGTTTTGCCGCCTCTGCAGCATTATCAAAAATATACTCATAGACCAGTGCAAAACCCACGTTATTTTCAGTAAACCAGCTCTCTTTGCTGCTCACCAGCGTCAAATGAACCATCTGAGCTGCTTTCTGTGTCGCATCCATCCGCCCAAGAAGGTCTTCCGCACGCTCCTCGGCACTCAGTCTCCAGTCCTCATACGGATCCAACTCACCATTGTCATTCAGATCCTTGAACTGATATCCGTCTGCCTCTATGATTTTTTTCACCCGGGCCACAAGCTCCGGCTGTACCACTTCTTCTGCCTGTACGGAAACCGGCGCCAGAGACAATCCGAGCGCTGCTGCCATCGTCCATGCAGTCAATTTCTTATTAGAATGATTCATACCATATCCTCCACAGTTCTTTCATCAGGATGCCGTTACCGCTCCGCTCATCTGTCCGGAAATCAGATATTTGCCCATAAAAATGTACAATACCAATACCGGAAGGGCAAGAATCAGGGAGCCTGCCATCTGTACGTTAAATTCGGCTGCCATCGTGCCTGCCAATTCATTTAATGCGATCGTTGCCGGTTTGGAATCATAGCCTCCAAGTACCAGGGCAAACAGCATTTCGTTCCAGATGGATGTACACTGGAACACAAATACGGTAATTGTTGCAATTTTCGTGTTCGGCACCACAATTTTACGATAAATCTGCCACATACCATTTCCGTCAATCATTGCCTGCCGCACAAGGGCATCCGGAACATCCGCATAATAACCGCGCATCATGACCGTACACATCGGCATACCAAAGACGGTATGCACAAGCACCAGTCCCCAGATGTTATCGTAAAGATCCAGTGCATTGATTGTCTGCAGCAATGGAATCAGAATTGCCTGGAACGGCAGGTAGGTTGCTGCTACCAGTGCAATAAAAAATACATTATTCAGACGGAATTTCCATTTACTCAGCGCATATGCGCAGATAGAACCGAGAAATACAGAGCCTGCTGCTCCGAACAGTGTAACCATCAGGGAAGTCAGAAGCGGCAGTCCCAGCTCCTCCATCGCGCTGGCATATCCCTCCAGCGTCCATGCAGTCGGCGGAGTAATCGGCGTAGAGGTCATTACCTCACTGTTCGTCTTGAAAGAGGTCATTACAGTTCCCCAGAAGGGAAGCATATAAAAGACCAGAAGTGCAATCAGGATCGCGTAATAGACAACGTGCAGCGCTGTCATATGCCATTTCGGCTTTACACGCACGGTCTGCGCCTGCTGACCGGCTTTGGAGCGTTCAATACTACTTATATTGCCCTGCATATGTCAATTCCTCCTGTTCGTCCAGTACGTAAGCGGCAGGATCAATACCAGCACGAGCGCCAGCAGGAAACAGCTGATCGCCGCAGAATACGCAAAATTATTATTTTGGAATGCCTCATTGTACATCCAGATCGGCAGCGTCCACGCCGATGACGTCGTGTATCCCACCAGAGAAACAATGAAATCAAACGAACGCAGCGCGTACATTGCAAGAATCGTAATACAGCTTCCCATTGCTCCCTTAAGCTGCGGAATAATGAGTTTCAGATAAACACGCGGCATATATGCGCCGTCCAGCTTGGCCGCATTAATGATATTCGTCGGCACGTTTTTGATTGCTGCCAGGAAAATAACTGCCACATAGCCGGAAAACTGCCATACCATTGCAATGATGATCGAAGGCATAATCGTTGTATTTGACGAAGCCCACATCAGATGGCCGTTTTTCATCGCCTCTGCCACATCTACCCCCAGCATGCTCAGGAAAGAATTCAGTACACCGCCGGTTGGCCGGTACATGTACGCCCACACGGTTCCTGTTACAACAAAGGAGAGGGCAAATGGAAGCAGAATCAGCGTACGGAACAGGGCTGTACCGCGCAGTCCCTGATCCATCAGGAGCGCCAGTCCAAGACCAATCACCAGACACAGCGGGATCAGGCAGAACAGAAGAAGCGTATTCTTCAGTGCCGGCCAGAAATCGGGACTTGTAAACATTTTTATGTAATTCCCGAAACCGCCCCAGCCATAGCTGGACTCCAGTGCTCCGTTTTCCCAGTCGGACAGAGACACCCACAGGTTCCATCCGAGGGAAACATATACAAAGTAAATCAGCAGTGCAGCCGGAATACAAATCCAGATTAACGGATGACGGCTGAAAAACTTGCTGACAGGTGCAACCGTTTTCGGTGCGAACTGCTTCAGCAGCTGGTAGCAGATAATTACTGCTACCAGCGCAAGGCAGATTGGCCCAAGATGGCCGGTTGAAAAAGTCATGTAACTCAGGTTTTCAAAAAATTCCGATATCGTTTCCATAGGCGGAGCCTCCTATCGCTTATTCATCGTAGCTCAGCCCCCAGCCGTAATCATAGAGCGGATTCTCCAGATCGAAGGACACATCGCCTTCCTGGCTGTTCACAGACTCCATGTCACGCGGAAACTGGATCGGTGTCTTACCGGTTGGGTTATTCAGGCCGTACAGCGTCTCTGCAATTGCAATTCCGCCCTGTGAACCCGGATAATATGCTTCAAGGATTGCATTCGTATTTTCATCGCACCAGGTCAGGATATACGGACGTCCTCCCGTCACTACTGTTACAATCGGCTTGCCGCTGGCTTTTGCTGCCTCCAGGATCTGCTGCTGGCTGTCAACGATCTCCAGTGTATCATAGCCCCATGGCGGATCATGCTGGTAGCTCGGCTCTCCGACGGATACAATGATCACATCCGCTTCTTCGGCAAGCTCTGCAATACGCTCTACATCCTCCGGTTCATAGATTACTTTTGTAGCTTCGCCTGCATACTCTTCCACAGCTGCTGCGATGGTCAGGCCTTCCTGTGCAGAGGACCAGCCTCCCACCAGAGAGTCCATATCGCCTGCACGCGGTCCGCAGACAAGGATCGTCTGCTCTGCGTTCGCATCAAGCGGAAGAATACCGTCATTTTTCAGAAGTGTCATTGCCTTTTCGGCCGCTTCCAGATTTACCTTCTGGCTCT
>CAOJHI010000148.1 GCA_948436005.1 uncultured Lachnospiraceae bacterium | reverse complement strand
TGGAATTAAACCTGCTGGAGGCGTCAAATGGCAGGGAAGCGCTTCAGATGGTACAGGAATATAAACCGGATCTGCTTTTTTGCGATATCAAAATGCCGTTTTTGAATGGCCTGGAGGTCGCGGAGCGGACAAAAGAGATCAGCCCGGATACAGCAATTATCATTATCAGCGGTTACAGTGATTTTGAATATGCCAGAAGTGCAATGAAAAGCGGTGTAAAGGATTATGTGCTTAAGCCGATTGACCCGGCAGAGCTGCGCCGTGTTTTTCTTGAGGCAATGCAGTTGGCAGAGGAGAGGGAACACCGTACGGAGCTGCGGCGGAAAAACCAGGATTTTCTCGGCGAGTATTTTCTTCAGAAATTTATTTATACAGGGCGGCCTGAGGTGATGGCTGAGGCTGCGGATGTGATTGATGTCAAGTGGTGGCAGGGCATCAGGCAGATGCTTCTAATTGAGACAATGACAGATTTTTTTGAGACATGCGGCGACGACTTTCAGGGCAAGCTTTTCGAAGAGCTGAAACTGCCGTTCCATTATCTGAACCTGGAAGCCAGCCGGAGCATGCTGCTGTTTGACGGGCGTGTAAAGGCAGATTTTCGGGTTATGGGACAGCATATCCATGAGTATATGCTGCGGCAGTTTCGGGTTGGATGTTACGTGGCTGTCAGCAGTCCATTGCAGCAGGGCTTGCAGATGCCGGAGGCATTTCAGGAAACAGAGTCTTTGATGGAGAATCGTTTTTACCGGCAGGATCTCTGGGTTTTTGTTCCGGATATGGAGCTCAAGGATAAGGATAATTATGAGGTTGTTGCCCAGCTGTTCGAATGGATGGAGGAAGATATCCGGTTAAGGGACATCAAGCATCTGTGGGAGCATTTTCAGAAGCTTTCGCAGCTGTGGCAGAGTGTGGGGAGCTTTTCGCATATTTATGTAAAGTTTTCCTGCTCGAATGTGATAAAAGCCTTATACCGGGAACTTCGTTTTTCGGCAGAAAAGTGTAATCATACCATAGAAAAGCTGTATGTGTGCGCCACAATACAGGAGATTTTGAAGATTCTTGAAGAAAATATTCATGAGTATGAGAGGACCCTGTTTGCAAACCAGAGCAGTGCAGGCAGTGATGTGGAGAAGGTGAAAAGCTATATCTACGAGCACTATGCGGAGGAGCTGAGCGTTGAGATTCTGAGTGAAGGAGTATTTCTTTCACCGGGATATATGAGCTATATTTTTAAAAAAGAAACAGGGGAAGGACTGAGCCATTTTATCCGTGCCTATCGTCTGGAACGGGCCAGAGAGCTTTTACAGAATACAAGTATGAAAGTAAACCAGATTTGCCGGGAGATCGGTTTTACGAATGCTTCTTATTTTGGAAAGAGCTTTCGGGAATATTATGGCTGCAGCCCGGAGCGGTTCCGAAAGGGCGTAAGTACAGATGAAGATCTTGACTGAGCATGTGAAAAATCTCAGATATCAATACAAAGTATTTCTGGCAATGCTGGTTGTTTCTGCAGTTCCGCTTTTTTTGTGTGCGATCGTGTTTTATTCAGACTCTGAGCGGTTTGTGTATACAAACATAGAACTGTCAAAGGAGGCGCAGCTGCGCCAGATCAATCAGGAGCTGGACAGCCGGATTGGGATGTATGAGCATGTCATTGATTATATGCTGTCTATTGAGGATTTGCAAAATGTTCTGGCGTTTAACGGGCGAAATCTGTATGAAATGTACCGTGCCTGCCGCGATACGGTGGACCCGCTTCTGCAGACCAATATGTATTATCACCCCATGATTCAAAGCATGACGATTTATCTGAAAAATTCAGATATAGAACACGGGGAGACGATTGCCCCTTTTTACCGGCTTGAAAAAGAAGCATGGTATCAGGAATGTTTTGCGGGAGAAGAGCCGGAAGAAGCCTGGATTGTGTCTGCGGATGACTGTCTGGTTTATTATGTCCGGCCAGTGTCCCGGTATATGGAAATGAAAGCGGTTCTGGTTACAAGCTTTGACTATGATACATTTTTTGAATGTCTGGACGGGGTAGTAACTGTTCCGGGTGAAAGTGTCAGTCTTTTGGAGAGCAGCGGGAGAATTTTATATTCCAGCGATAAAGAACTGATCGGAGAAAAATACGGACACCAGGAAAAAGAAAGTCAGGATGCGGCAATTGTATCTGAGATAAAATATACGGGCTGGACACTGATCAGTAACCTCCCCAAGTACGCAATCAGCGACGCGCTTTTAGATACACTGAAATCCAGCAGCCTGCTTCTGATCCTTTGCATGGCTTATGCAGTGGTTATGTCAGCTTTGCTGGCCAAGCTGCTGGTGAGGCGAATCGGACGGCTGACAGAGGCAGTCAGCCAGATCGGAGACAATGAGGACAAGGGACGAACAGTTCTGGAACAGTACAATGGCGCCATGGGTGAGATTGGCGTTCTTGTAGAAAACATTCACCAGATGGTTCTTCGTCTGGATGAATTGAAGATTGCAGTATATAACGAGAAAATTGCCAGGCGGGATTTGGAGATGAAAGCGCTCCAGGCACAGATTAATCCGCATTTTCTGTATAATTCCCTGTCGATTATCAATTGGAAGGCTCTGGATGCAGGGGCAGATGAGGTGAGTGGCATTACGCTGCGCCTGGCAGAATTTTACAGGACCACATTGAACCGTGGTTCGAGCATTATTACAGTAGAAGGGGAACTCAGAAATATCCGTGCATATCTCGATATTCAGCTGATCATGCATGACCACTGTTTTAAGGTGGAGTGGGATCTGGATGAACAGATTATGAACTGGCAGATGCCCAAGCTGGTACTGCAGCCGCTTGTGGAAAATGCGCTGGAGCATGGCCTGGATTTGAAGGAGGAGGAAGATAAGGTCCTGTCTTTGTATGCAGGAAAAGAAGGGAATGCCATGGTACTTGTTGTACGGGACAATGGGGTCGGCATGACACAGGAGAAGGCGGACGCGCTTGTGCAGTACAACAGCAAGGGGTACGGAATTAAAAATGTTGTAGAAAGAATTGCACTTTTATATGGAAAGAATTATGTGTTCCGTGTTACAAGCTGTGAGGGAACAGGAACGGAAATTTACATAAAGATACCGGAAGAAAGGAGTGTGGAGCTATGCGACATGACAGAAAAGTGAGTCTGGCTGTGTGCCTTTTTCTGGCTGCGGGCTGTGTTTCGCAGGGGATGCTGGCGGATGGGCAGCAGGTTTTGGCGGCAGACACATGGGAGGAGGCAGAGACCACCCCGTACGGACGGTATCCGGAGACTGTGACGTATACACTTGGCAAACAGGTGAGCGCGTCTTCTGGTATGAAAGACGGAGATTCCTATGAGGACAATGTTTATACAAGATATCTTCAGGAACTGCTGAATGTAAAAACAGAATTGGTGCTGAAAGGTGACGAGACAAATTACAGTGCGCTGGAGGCCCTTGCAGTATCGGGCGGGGAGCTTCCGGATGTGATGATGATCAACGATGCCGAGCTCCTGGCCACAATGGTGGAGTACGACATGGTAGAGGATTTGACTCCATATTATGAGACTTGCTTCAGCAGCAAAATCCGGGAGATTTATGACAGCTATGGAGATGACCGTTTTGCGGCAGTGACTTTTGACGGTAAAATATACGGGATTCCGGAGACTGATATCTATTCCAGCGCGAATTTTATCTGGCTGCGTAAAGACTGGATGGATCAGCTCGGGCTGGAGGCTCCGGAGACGCTCGACGACGTGGGCAGGATTGTCAGGGCTTTTGTAGAACAGGATCCTGGAAACAATGGCGCGGGGCAGACAGTCGGGATTCTGTGCGACAGGCAGTTGATGGCAGATACGAGCAAATGTTACAATGTCGTCCCGCTGTTTGCAGCATTTGGCGCATATCCGGGTGTCTGGCTGGAAAAAGAGGACGGAACAATCGCGTATGGCAGTGTAATGCCGGAGACTAAGGATGCATTAGTGAAGCTGCGCGAATGGTATCAGAATGGCATTTTGGACCGGGAATTTCTGCTGCGTACCACAAACAACAATGCGAAACTGGTCAGCGAAGGGAAATGTGGGTCCTTCTTTGGCTGGTGGTGGGCGCCGAACAATCCTTTGGAAGAGTGTGTGCGCAGGGATCCGGAAGCTGACTGGCAGCCGTATCTGCTGGCCAATGATGAAGATGGAACGGTTCATACGTATCTTCCGTATGCGGCGGATAAATTTGTAGTTGTCCGCAAAGGGTATGAGCATCCGGAGATTGTTATGAAAATCATCAGCGCTCTGTATGATTATGCGAGGTATGAGGATTCGGAAGCTGTGGCGATTCAGAATTATTTTGCGAATGGGATTGATCCGTCTGCAACACCGCTTGTGATCAACTGTGATTACAGCGATGCCATTTTTCGGGTAACGGAGCAGCTCCAAAGCGTATTAGCCAAAGAGAAGGATGCCTCAGAGCTGAATACACTGGAAAAGGGGTATTATAATGCGTGCAAGGAATATCTTGATGGCGAGAGAAGTTCAACGAACTGGGCTGCCTATACGTCGCGCATCACAGCAGTGAGTCTGCTGATGGAACATGAGATTGATTATGTGAACGAGGGATATACGCAGGGATTTAAAGGAATTGTTTCGGATGAATGGAAAGAGTATGAGAATGAATCCATGTTGAAAATCATTATAGGCGAATATTCTTCTTCCGCTTTTGACGTGATGGTGGAGCAGTGGAATACGCACGGAGGGAAGGGTGCGCAGCAGGAAGCGCAGAAACAGTATGAGAGAATCCGGGCCGCACGGGAATAAGCGGCGCGGCAGCGTTTGCGTAGTTTCCTGAAAAACAGGAATTTATAGTATTCATTAGATTGTAGATTGGCAGGAGATTGTCCGGAAAAGGACAGTCTCTTTTTTTCTGTGATTTGTTATATGTTTCTTGGAAAAGTCATATTTCGGGTAAAAATATTCAAGCCTATAATAAAAAGGACGAGAGACTGTTACAGGCTCAGTGCATGTGCATCAGAGCTTTGAAACGTAAAAAAGAGACTGACGAGAAGAGAAAAAAGAAGAAAGCAGACGGGAAGGTGAGAGTATGAAAAACCGGAAATGGCGAAAGATAATCGCATTTACGGCAAGTGTGGCGATGCTGGTGAATACAGGCAGCGTTTACTGTTTACCGGCCGGATTTCAGGGATTTGCCAGCGCTGCGGAGGCAGATGGCATACTACTGGATGAAGAACTGCCGAATATTCAGCAGGATGATGGAGTCGAAGCAGATTCTGCCGGAAACTTTTTGGAAGGTACAGAATTTCTGGAATCAGGTGCTGACGGGTTCCCGGAGATCACGATCGAGGGCAGTGAAATTGTATCAGAGGCGGAAGCTGAGCGCGCAGCAGGAGGCAGCGGTGAGGTTACGCTTCAGACGCAATCGGAACGAATGACGGTCGATATCCGCCTTACGCAGGAAAAAGATGCTGTTCAGAAAAATATTTTTTTACAAGAACAGAAAAATGTACAGTGGATGCATGTGGCAGTCCGGGATATCAGCCAGAGCTCATCCGGTGAAGCACAGGTGAGGATTTATCTGACTGATAAGAAAACGAAGCGTCCGCCGGAGCATGTCACTGTGCTGCTGTTTGAAACATATACGGAGCATTTGAAGGAGAAAAATGATCTTCTGCCAGTGAAGCTGAAAAAGGTACTGAATGGTGCAGAAAATCTGGAAATTGTAAGATGCCAGGAATACGAAAAAAATGAAAAGGGAGAATACATTCTTGACGGAAATAAGAAGATCGTAGCGGAGGATTACCTTACCTTTACACTTCCGGCAGCCGGCCACGCGGAATTTTCGGTTGCCTTTGTGTACGAGACGGCCGGCGAAGAGATATACAGTCTGGATGCAAAGGCAGAGGCAGTGCAGGTGACAGACGGACTTCCGGAGGACATTTTATACAAAGGCTATACAGACAAACGATATGACAATGAGATGACTCTGGTCTGGGATTCTTGTACAGAGGAATTTTACGAAGCAGCAATGACCGCTGGATGTGAATCCTGGATTACAGGAGCTGAGGGGAAGGATCATTCCTGGGGAGTTCTGGAAAATGGGGTCATTACGATTATGGAGACGGATGGCGCGATTGTGCGGCTGGAAGCAGGCGAAGCAGGAGAGGCGTATCTGGCACACACTTATCAGGTGGATGAAGCATACAGGATGGAAACATTTCATGTGACTGTTTCCGGAAAAACGGAGGCGGAACGTGAGACTTTTGCTGAAACAGGGACAGAAAGCGGGGGTTTGACAGAAACAGAAGCAGAATATGAGCAGATAGATCAGACAGAGGCATTAACGGAACCGGAAACCGGGCTTTTGACGGAAACGATTGATGCAGAAACAACTACGAAAGCGGAAACAGAAACATCGACGGAATTGGAAACGGAAGTTTCGACTGAGAAAGAAACAGAAACATCAGCGGAATTAGAGACAGAACTTTCGACAGAAATGATTGATGCAGAAACAACAACGGAAGCGGAAACAGAGTTTTCGACGGAAATAGAAACAGAAACATCGACGGAATTGGAAACGGAAGTTTCGACTGAAAAAGAAACAGAAACATCGACGGAATCAGATATGGAAGAGCAGAGTGAACCGGAATCAATGACAGAATTGGAAACGGAGACTTTGACGAAAATAGAGTCTGAACCAGAAAGCAGTTTGCTTGATGAACCAGAAAGTGAGGATGAGTCAGAAACAGAAATAGAGACAGAGACGGAGTCAGAAACAGAATCCGAAACAGCAGGAGAGCAGAGTGAAGAAAAACCAATCAGATCAACGGTTCGGATTACGCTGACTAAGGAACTGGAAGAAACAGAAGCGTTACAGGATGGACAGGGAGCACAAGATGGTCTTTGGCAGGAAGATGACGTGCCGGAGGACTATGAGGCAGAAATCCTTTTAGAGGATGAAGCAGAGAATAAGGCAGAAATCCTTTTAGAAGATGAAGCAGAGAATAAGGCAGAAATTTTTTTGGAGGATCAAGCAGAGAATATTGTAGGGGATTCAGAAACAGTGGAGCCCGAGGCATCGGAGGCTACAGCAGAGGAAGTGAAGGATACAGCAGTATCCGGTCAGGCGTATTTCGTGCATGTTCAGGCAGAAGATGTACAGCCGGACGCAGCGTATGACAGTGTTGTAAAACTCCGGCTGGTGGATATGGGCGTGAATGTTCCGGCAGCGGACGTACAGACAGCAGTGTTCCGGTCAAAGGAAGAGGCAGTGCAGGCACAGCCTTCGCAGAGCGTGACACTGGCTGATGCGGTGCACACACAGACTGGTACAGAACCGCTGCTTGTGTCCAGAGTACAGGAGACAGCCAGCGATACAGAGACGATTACAGATGATTATCTGCAATTTGATCTTCCGGCAGGAAGCAGTACAGATTTTTATGTGGGCATTACGTATACAACAGGCGCGGATACATATGAGAAGCAGGTTCTGATTGATGCGGAGGCGTTGCAGTATCTTCCGGTTCTATCCGAACCGTCCGGAGATAAAGTTCAGCAAAGCGAAGCGCAGGCAGATGAGCAGAGCGAAAGCAAGAACCAGATAAACGAGAATTCAGAGGCTGTTGCAGAGGAACAGGCAGTCAATGTTCTTGCCGCACAGGCGCAGGAAACAATGACGTGGAGCGCTGCGAGAGCTCCGCAGGCGCAGGGAGGCAGCAGGTTTACACCGCAGGAAACAAAGATCTTAAAACGGTTCCTGGAGGAACATCCGGGCTATGTGCTTCTGGATACGGAAAAGTTTACAAAAAATAATACAGACTGGAACAGTAAAGCTATTTTATATTGCAGTATTCATGAAAATCCGACGATCTGGCTGCAGTCGTCTTCCGTGAAGCCAGGAGTGGATAAGGTTTATGCCTGGAATCTGGATGAGAAAGGAAACAAAGATTCATGCAGCGCCAATTTCGGTTATGCGGATAACTGGTCTGCAAACAATGCGAACCACTTTTATAAAGCCCAGACAAAAACCGTTTCAGAGATGAAAGGAAAATTGTTTGCAGCAGCCGGGAGTTACTGGTCAGACAGTGGGGATGATAAAGGAAAAGAGTACTATACAATTACGGAAGAATTGTTTGCTCAGTCGCCGCTTTCCGGAAAACGGGTTTATCTTGATACAACAGATATAGACGGGATGAATACGCCGTTTGTGAAAATGACTGAGCCGGACGGGGAGATCAGATATCAGGAAATGGCACTTTGCGCGGGAGAAACCAAGATTTACTCTTATAATTTTGATGCATATGTGCTTCCCGATACGACATTTCAGTTTGTAGATGCTTCAGAGATCTCGCAAGAGGAGCAGATGGTGATTCCGGGAGAACCGGTATCTGATTTTTCTACGTCAAAACCGTGCTATGACGGTATGGAGTGGG
>CAOJHI010000147.1 GCA_948436005.1 uncultured Lachnospiraceae bacterium | reverse complement strand
CCTATGACCCTCTGCTTGTAAGGCAGATGCTCTCCCAGCTGAGCTAAGACCCCATGTGGTGCGAGTTGTTTCTCAACTCGCTTTGCTATTGTAATATAGTTTTCTTTAAAAGTCAACCCCTTTTTTCAAAAATTCTACAAATTTTCCAGAAAAATTTTTGATCAGATTCTGCGCATCTCTGTCTTGGCTTTTCTTCTGGCCAATTCCTCGCGCCATTCTACGCGATAGACAAGGCCATGAATCACAAAACTCATCATGACGCCACATACTACGTCGATTACGGAATGCTGATCCAGCATCACGGTCGAGGCGCAGATTAAAAGCATAATCACAAAGTGCACTGCAATCGTCAGCTTTCTGTGCTTTAATTCCTCAAGGCTGCACACAGCCTGGAAAATCATAACCGTGTTCATCACATGAATCGAAGGACAGACATTAGTCGGCGTATCAATCGCCCGCAGCATGCTGACCATATTGTAGAAGAATCCGGTTTCATGAGGGCTGGACGCCAGCCGCAGATTCAGTCCTGTCGGGAACACATAATAAATAACCAGGCAAATCGTCAGTCCGGAAAATATCATGGTGCAGAGTTTGGAATAATCTTTCCATCCTCTGCGTTTAAACCAGATAAAAGCTCCCCCGACATACGGAAACCAGAATACGTAAGGTATAATAAATGCTTCGCAAAACGGAATCATCTCATCCAGTTTGCAGTGAATAATATATTCCGGCTCCACATTTTTCTCAAGCCAGAAGAATACACTCATGTAAAATACCAGATACATAAGCGCCATGGCATACGGATGCTTTTTAAACCAATTCCTGATGCTCTCTATTCTCATACTGCTTCTCCCCATTCAGTATCAGCCTCTGGTGGAAACCGCCACCCTTTTAACGGCTCCCATCATAGCACTTTTCATTTTGCCTTTCAATCGCAATTATTTACTAACTTTTCTGAGTTTTTCATTTTTCTTTTATATAATGTCCAATAAGCGGAGATTCTGATGCGTCATAATCCTCCTCACTCGTCACGTCCACATCCACCATATCGTCATGAATCGTAAAGATCACAACATGATGATCATCCCCATTGTACACAGCCTGCGCTTCTTTGATATTCGCTGTTCCTGTGATTCCTGACTCACTAAAGGAAAAGTGAAGCTGCGTATCATCAAGCTTCTTCAAAGTAACTGTCTCATTCTCTCCGACATACGTCCCTGACCAGCCGTCACTTGCCTCTGTACTCTCCTCCTGTGCCGGATCTACCGGATCATTTTCTGCTGATGCGGCAGCATCATCCGGAATCACTTCTCCATGCGGCTCGCTTCCATCTGCTGCTGTACCGCTCTCCCCTGCGGCTCCCTGTACGCTGCCATCTGGCTGCGGTACCATTCCCTGTGTACCGGCCGTGCTCTCGGCTGAAAAAACATCCTGGCCACCGGCCGTATTTGCTGTCTGATCGGATGTAATCTGTCCATCTGAAGTCTGTGTCCCTGTTCCTGTCTGGGTTTTCGGATTTGTATTCTGTACACCGGACGGCTGCACATTGTTCTGTTCCGAAGATGTACATCCAGCCAATACGATCATTCCTGTAATCGCAAGTGCAAGTGTCAATAGTACTTTTCTTTTCATAGCCAAAATCTCCTTTCATGTATACCTGAAAGCAGGTTCCCTGTTGCGTGTGTCCATTCTAGCACGTTTTATTTTCTTTGTCATAGACTTTCGTTTTTCTTAAGAAAAACATAGGTTTTCCCTTACTTCTGTATTCCCTCCCTGTGTCCATACTTTTCTTATACGATACTGTATGATAGCGCTGCAATTTTCGGCGTGCTGTATCCTCATTCTCAGAAAAATATAAAAGCAGGTTCCGGCAATCCACAATCTTCCAGTCATAATTTCCAATATAAGTCATATAGCTGCTCCACCAGTAGTCACCAATTTTGTGTACATATCCTTTTTCCAGCGGAATCCTGTGAATCTGGCGGCAGCTGTCTGCAATCTCCTCCGGCGACCCCAGCTCTGCTGTGATCTCTTCTCCAAAGGACGGAGCCGGAATACAGCCAAAACGTCCGGGAGCCTGATGGTACAGATATACATAAGACCTCTGTGCTCTGTGCATACCGGCCAGTACAATCTCCTGACACGGAGCCTCTATAATAAAATATGCCTGTTCATCCATAATACAGAACGCGTAAATCTGCCAGTCTTCTTTTCCCTGAATCTCTGCAACAACATCCAGAAATCTCTTCTTGTTTCTCTCATCTGAAAAAATATAACGGCTTCCCTGCATAACATGATAATAGACTTTCTCAGAAATTTCTTCTTTCGTCATTTTAACTCCCTTTCTTTGCTGCATTTTCCCTTGTAAATTTTTCTCCTGTTAAACCAATCCCGGATTCGTTCTGCCGCAAATGCTACCATATATGCTTACCCGCTTCAACAAAAACTGACAAAGAGTGTCTTAGTCACACATTCCGATAAAGTTCTAGGTAACGACCACATAGTAAAAAAGCGAAATGCAACAAATTTGTTACATTCCGCTTTTCCTCTTCTTTTTCTTTGAAATCTTCCCTCCATCCAACTGCCATTACATTCAGTTTAAGCCGTCAGATGCATCAAAATGCTGTCCATATGCTTCGCTGTACTCATTCACACGCCCGACGATTCGATCCGCTTCCGCGCCAACTGCCACCATCGGCTGATAATTATTATATCCCTCCACAGAACTGATTTTACACGGAATAATCTCCACATCTTGATCTGATACAACATGATCCTGACCAACCTTAAATGTCTGCCTGAAAATCATGGTATCCGTATCTGACGGAGAACTGTTTCCGCCAAAACAGAAATTGCCCAGGCTGTAAACAATATATTTGCCATTATAATTCTCAATTCCCTGAAGTACATGCGGATGATGCCCTACCACCAGGTCCGCGCCGCAGTCAATTGCCAGATGCGCCAGTGCCTGCTGCGTATCATCCGGCTGAGTCGCTTTCTCGCTTCCCCAGTGGAAAGCTGTAATTACCAGCTGGGCCCCGCGGGCTTTCGCAGATGCAATGGTTTCCTTTACCTGGTTTTCTCTCGCCATTCCATCATTTAAAACATAGATACCAATAAACGCTGTCTGAATACCATTGACCTCACGCAGTACAATTTCATCCCCCATGCAGTATTCAATCCCTGCTTCCGAGAGATACTGCTTCGTATCAGCGAGACTTTTTGCTCCATAATCACTGCTGTGATTATTTGCCAGTGTTACAACCTCCACAGAACCGCTTTTCAAAATTTCCGTATAAGAAGGTTCCCCTTTAAATGCAAACTGTTTCGCCTCCCGTGTCGTTTCCGTGGTAAGCGTCCCTTCCATATTTGCAAATGTTACATCATCATTTTCGAGAATTTCTTTTACATTCCGGAAAAAGTATGCATGTCCGTTTACCACATCAAATGCATTAAAACTCGTGTTTGTATTAAAACTCTCGTCCGTACCAAGCGTACAATCCCCAATCGCGCTGATTGTTACTGTCCGTTCCTTGCTGACCTCTATCGTACAGGAAGCCGCTGCTACACCATCTGCGCTGACCGTAACCACAGTAGTTCCTTCCTCCATTGCAGTCACTGCCCCTGTACTGTCCACAACTGCCACTTCCGTGTTTGCACTCTCAAATCTTAAATTATTCAGTAAAGCCCCTGCCGGGCTCTCCTGATACGGCAGATAACGTGTCTCTCCCGGGAAACAGCACAGTTTATTCGTCTGCAACGTTAACTCACTGGCCGGCTCTGTCGTTGTCGCCAAAATGCTGCTCCTGTTACCAGCCTCATCCTGCGCATAAAAATAATAAGTCGTACCTGTTTCAAACCGGACAGGCTCACTGTATTTCTGATAGACAGGCATACCCAAAAAGTCATTATCCCGGACAGAAGCATACCAGACCCCTGAAACACCTGATCTTGCATCCGCAGCCATAACTTTAATCAAATCATCTTCTCTGGCCACATTCACGGAAGGAGCCTGCGCATCCAGCATCGGCACCTCGATCTGCGCTGTCAGCATCCCTTTCTCAGTCGTAACCTCTGCTTCCAGCAAATAATCGGATGCCTCCACAGTAATCTGTCCCTTTTCATCTGGTATGTATTCCTCATCACCGATCAGAATCTTGGAAATGGACGTTCCTTTGGCCCGAAATGAAAGCACTACTGGGTAAGAGTTGCTCCACGTCTCCGGCTCACTTTCTACTGTAACCACCAGTCCCGAATCCGCAGTAACATGCTCAGACTTCCGCTTCTCTTCCAGAAAAGAACGAATCCCATTTACCACGAAAAGCACAATCATCACAACAAAGATCAGTCCTGCTCCAAGCATAAACAGCTCTCTTCGGCTGATTCCCCTTTGTTCCAGATCCCGGATAAACGTGGAAAACCCGTCCCCTGATCGCCCTCGTGCTGTCTTTATCCCGGATTTCTTCTCAAGTTCCTCCTCAAATCCTGCCTGGTCTCTGCTTTCCCCGGCGGAAATCCCCGGGCGGCCTCTGCCAAGCAAGCGTTCAAGCACCAGCTCATCCGAAGTTTTTTCCTGCTTTTCTGAAACACTGCCTTCTGTTTCAACTGAATCAGAAGACATATATTTTTCTCCGGCTGTTTTTCCGGCGCCTGCTTTCAGTCCCCCTTTTTTCCGCTCCTGTTTGGTTTTGTCGTCTTTCCTATTTCGCAGACCTGCCAGAAATCCAGACAGCCTATGTACTCCTGCTCCCAAAACATTCTGCGCTGCTTCCAGCTTTCGTCCTGTCCGTGCATCCGTACCTGCCTTCGAAGTGCCTCCTTTGTGCCTATCCGCGCCAGTCTCCGGAAGCCTCTCTTGGAGCCTATCCACATCAGTCTCCGAAAGTTTCCCTTGGGGCCTATCCACATCAGTCTCCAAAAGCTTCCCTTTGCGCTTATCCGCGTCGGTCTCCGGAAGCCTCCCTTGGGGCCTATCCACATCAGCCTCCAAAAGTTTCCCTTTGCGCTTATCCGCGTCGGTCTCCGAAAGCTTTCCTATTCGCGTATTAGCATCAGACCCCAGATTCCGCTTAAACTCATCTTCTTCCGGTGTCTGCTCTGCTTCTGTCTCCGAAAACTCTTTTTTATATTCTTCCGCTTCCTGCTTTATACGCTTCTTGGGAGCAACCTCTGCATTTTCGTCTGATCTCTGCTTTGTGCGTGTCTCCGAATATCTCTCTGCATTTTTGCCCGCCTTTCGCCTTATACGCTTCTCCGGAACCTCAACCTCTTCTGTATTTTCATCCGATCCTCGCCTTATACGCTTCTCCGGAACCTCTTCTGCATTTTCATCCGATCTTTTCTTCGTGCGTGTCTCCGAAGACTCTTCCACATCTTCTTCTAAATCCAGGACTGCTCTCTTTTTTGCCCCCGTTTTCTCCTCCGCATCTGCTTTCGGCTCTCTGCGTGTACGCGGCTTTCTGTCCCTTTGCCCAGAATGCGGTTTCGGAGAGTCCGCCTCCGGCGCACTCTCCGCTTCCCGTCTTAGCAGCGCTTCTTCCGGCTCTTCGCCGTTTTGAACCGCCCTTATGATTTCCAGCAACTGTTCGGCATTCTCTGCCTTTATCTTCGTTCTCATTATTTAAAGTATGCTACTCCTGACTCAAAAATTTTCAGGTCCTGCTCTCCGTAAATATTAATTGCTACGGACTCTCCGCGGCGCTCAGAATGTGCCATTTTTCCAAATACGCGCCCATCCGGACTCGTGATGCCCTCAATCGCGAAATAAGAGCCGTTGATATTCCACTCTTCGTCGCCTGCACAGATATTCCCGTCAGGATCGCAGTACTGTGTTGCAACCTGTCCGTTTGCAAACAGTTTTTGCAGCCATTCTTTATTTGCCACGAAACGGCCCTCGCCGTGAGAAGCTGCGTTCGTGTATACGTCGCCAAGCTGTGCACCTGCCAGCCATGGGGATTTGTTGCTGACTACCTTCGTATATACCATTTTCGAGATATGGCGTCCGATCGTATTGAACGTCAGAGTCGGTGAATCCGGTGTCTGACCTGTAATTTCCCCGTGCGGTACCAGACCGAGTTTGATCAGGGCCTGGAAGCCGTTACAGATACCGAGTGCCAGGCCGTCCCGCTCATTTAAAAGTGCCATAACCGCTTCTTTCAACTTTGCATTCTGAAATGCGGTTGCAAAGAACTTCGCAGAACCGTCCGGCTCATCGCCAGCGGAAAATCCGCCCGGGAACATAATGATCTGCGCCTGACTGATCGCTTTCTCAAATTCTTCTACAGATTCACGGATATCCTGCGCGCTCAGGTTGCGGAATACGCGCACATCCACCTGCGCTCCGGCCCGCTCGAATGCCTTTTTACTGTCATACTCACAGTTCGTCCCAGGAAATACCGGAATAAATACGTGCGGCTTTGCCACTTTATTTTTGCACACATAAATCTGACTGGTACAGTATGTGCCATCCTGTGTTGCAATCCGGTCTTTGTCGTCTTTGGACGCAAAGAAATAGGAAACAGCACCGTCTGCCGGCTTTCCGTCAATGTCCAGTCCGCCACCTACGGTCGGAATGCCGGATTCTGTTTTAAATACCCGCTCCAGAGTTCCTTTCCATGCCGAAAGCGCTTTATCCACCGGAATTTTCACATCCCTGTATTCAAATACACCCTGGTCTGTCACTTCACCGATTACCGTATACGTAATCGCAAGCTTGTCCACTGCTCCATCCGGTACCTCTGCAACAATGTCACCAAATCCTGCCGTAAACAGGTCGCGTTCGTCCACATGGTGTTCCACGCGAAGACCCATTCCATTTCCAAACGCCATCTTGGAAATGGCAGCTGCCAGACCTTTTCCATCCAACGCATACGCAGAAATAATATTTCCTGCCTTGATATCCTGATGGAATTTCTCATACTGTTCTGTAATCTGGCTGTATACCGGCAGATCGTACTCATCTTTCTCAATTCGCAGCAGGACGAGTTTGCTTCCTGCCTTTTTCAGTTCCGGCGTAATAATGGTCTTATCGCTCGCAATATCCACTGCAAAGGACACAAGTGTCGGCGGCACGTCAATTTCATTGAAGGAGCCGGACATGCTGTCCTTACCTCCGATCGACGGCAGGCCAAAACCGAGCTGTGCAGAATACGCGCCAAGCAGTGCCGCAAACGGCTGACTCCAGCGCTTCGGGTCCTCTGTCATTCTGCGGAAATACTCCTGGAAGGTAAAGCGGATCTTCTTGTAATCGCCGCCATTTGCCACAATCCTTGCAACAGATTCCAGCACTGCATAAACTGCTCCGTGATACGGACTCCAGCTTGACAGATACGGATCAAAACCATAGCTCATCATCGTCACCGTGTCTGTTTTTCCCTCCAGAACCGGAAGCTTTGCCACCATGGCCTGGGTCTCCGTAAGCTGATACTTGCCGCCATACGGCATGAACACAGAACCGGCTCCGATAGAACCGTCAAACATCTCCACAAGCCCCTTCTGAGAACAGCAATTCAGATCACTTAAAGTCTCCAGCCATTTGCTGCGAACATCAGCAACCTCTTCTCTTACAAAATACTTCTCCTCGCTGGACGGCATTTCTACTGTTACCGACGTCTCCTGATGTGCACCGTTCGTATCCAGGAAAGCTCTGGAAATATTGACAATCTCCTGATCTCTCCAGGTAAGAACAAGCCTCGGCTCCTCCGTCACGACAGCAACCTCTACTGCCTCAAGGTTTTCCTGCGCCGCATACCCCATGAACTCCTTCACATCCTTCGGGTCCACGACAACTGCCATCCGCTCCTGTGATTCAGAAATCGCAATCTCCGTGCCGTCGAGGCCCGCATATTTCTTCGGAACCTCATCCAGGCAGATCCGAAGTCCCGGCGCCAGCTCGCCGATTGCCACTGATACGCCGCCTGCGCCAAAATCGTTACATTTTTTGATCAGCTTGCTGACCTCCGGACGGCGGAACAGTCTCTGAATCTTCCGCTCTGTCGGAGCATTTCCCTTCTGAACTTCTGCACCGCAGACTTCGATGGATGCCTCTGTGTGCACCTTGGAAGAGCCCGTTGCGCCGCCGATTCCGTCGCGGCCGGTCCTTCCTCCAAGCAGAATAATGATATCGCCCGGGTCTGAATTTTCACGGATTACGGCGCTTCGCGGAGCCGCACCCATAACGGCCCCGATCTCCATACGCTTTGCCACATAATCCGGGTGATAGATTTCCTTTACATAGCCGGTCGCCAGGCCGATCTGATTTCCGTAAGAGCTGTATCCATGTGCTGCCTCCCGCACCAGTTTTTTCTGCGGCAGCTTTCCTTTGAGCGTGTCCTTCACAGACACCGTCGGGTCCGCTGCACCGGTCACACGCATCGCCTGATATACATACGTACGGCCGGAAAGCGGGTCGCGGATTGCGCCTCCAAGACAGGTCGCAGCACCGCCAAACGGCTCAATCTCCGAGATCGGAAGAGCGTCGTGTAGGGAAAG
>CAOJHI010000146.1 GCA_948436005.1 uncultured Lachnospiraceae bacterium | reverse complement strand
GAGTATATTGAGCGGATTTATGCCGGCTGGATGGCCAAAATTATTGGAATACGGCTTGGGGCGCCGGTGGAAGGCTGGACGTATGAACAGATTAAAGAGATCTATGGCGCGCCGGACGGATATACGGTGGATTTCCGGGAATTTGCGGCGGACGATGACAGCAATGGCCCTTTTTTCTTTCTGCATGGTCTGGAGGACGGAAAAAAGTGGGAGCATATGGAGGCGCAGGATGTCGGGGATGCACTGCTGAATTATGCGCCGTATGAAAAAGGATTTTTCTGGTGGGGCGGGTATGGTATTTCTACGGAACATACAGCGTATCTGAATCTTCGAAATGGAATCAAGGCCCCTTTGAGCGGCAGCATTGAATTAAACGGAGCAGCGACGGCAGAACAGATTGGAGGGCAGATTTTCATTGATACATGGGGGCTTGTGGCGCCGGGAAATCCTGATCTTGCGGCGAGGCTTGCCGCAAAGGCGGCCAGCGTTACGCATGGGGGAAACGGAATTTCCGGAGGTATTTTTATTGCCGTTTGTATCAGCTGCGCATTTGTAGAAACAGATATTCGAAAAATCATTGAAAAAGGGCTGAGTTATATTCCGGCGGACTGCGAGTATGCAGTAGTTGTACGAAAGGTTATGGATTTTTATGACCTTTATCCGGATTGCTGGGAGAACTGTTATCGGTTTATCAGGGATAATCACGGGTACGACAAATATCCGGGGGCATGCCATATTATTCCGAATATTGCAGTGATGATTCTGGCTCTTCTGTATGGGGAAGGAGATTTTTCAGATACATTGAATATCTGTAACAGGTGCGGCTGGGACACGGACTGTAACGTTGGAAATATTGCAACAATTATGGGGGTGCGGGGAGGCCTTTCCTGTATTGACTATGAAAAATGGAGAAAGCCGATCAATGATTTCCTCATCTATTCCAGTGTAATGGGGTCCATGAACATCGCAGACGTCCCGTCCGGGGCTTCGTATATGGTAAAGCTGGCAGCCCGCCTGGCAGGTGAGGAACTTCCCCCTCCGTATGATGCCGTGATTCCGGAGAGGCTGGACAGTTGCCATTTCGAGTATCCGGGCTCCACGCATGCGATCCGCGTTCGTATGGAGCATCTTGATGACAGAGCAGCCAGAAATACGAATGCATGCAGCATCGAGAATACAACGGAATCGGCCGCAACAGGAGAACGTTCCCTGAAAGTGGTTGCCCTGCCGGTAAAAGAGACAGAGAAGATTTATGTATACAAGAAGACCTATTATTATCCGGAAGATTTCCATGACAACCGGTACAGCCCGAGTTTTTCACCGCTTGTATATCCGGGGCAGACCATACATGGAAGCGCATACATTCCGCAATACGGCCAGAAGGTGGGTATGTGCCTTTACGCAAAGGAGGCACGGAGCGGGAATATCTGTCGCGGGCCATTTATGTACCCGGAAAAGGAAACGTGGATAACAATGGAATATCAAATACCGGCCCATATGGAAGGGCTGATTGAGGAGATTGGCTTTTGCTTCTGTGTGTATGGGGAAAAAACATGTGCCGAGGCTGCAGCAGTCCTGGTGGATGACCTGTATGCGGGCGGTGTTCCTTCCTATATAATTGCATTTGAAAAAGAGCAGGAAGAAGTCTGGACTCTGCATCACCGGGAGGTATCACAGTTTACGAGGCTCAAAGGAAAGTCGTACCTGCAGGATGGGCAGCTGCATTTGTCGTGCTGCGATTTCGGTGAAACGTACACAGGGCGTCACGACTGGAAAGATTATACGGCAGAATTTTGGGTCACGCCGCTTGTCGGCTTCCATCATACGGTCAATGTACGGGTGCAGGGTGCCATTCGTTCGTATGCGGCAGGCTTTTTGGCAGATGGATGGCTTGGTGTTTTAAAAAATGAAAACGGCTACCGGTGCCTGAAACGTGTGCCGTATGCCTGGAAACACGGGGAGGAATATCGGCTCTGCGTTACGGTAAAGGCGAATCAAATCAGTATCTCGGTTAATGGAGAACAGAAGCTCGCATTTCTGGATGATCAGAATCCATATCTGGAAGGCGCAATTGGGCTTTCTGTGCAAAATGGAAGCAGGATTAGTTGCCGCAGAATTGAAATATCGTAAGAAATAACAGAAAATACGTGTGAGTAAAGCCTCTGTTTGGTTAAAATTTTGCTGAAATAGAGAATAATAATTGAACAGGCTGTCATTTTATGTTAGACTAAAGCAGCGAGTGTGCCAAGAAAGCATACTCGCTGTTGTACAAAAAGAACAAAATTGTTTGAAGGAGGATTCGAATGAAAAAAAGACTATCCTGTCTGCTTGCTTTGGTTTTAACAGTTATGGGAGCCTGTGCACCGACAATTCCGGTGATGGCTGCCGCAGAGGTGTCCGCGGATGAGCTTCCGCTAAACTGCATGACGATTGTTGTGGGAAAGGATGTGTCAGCGACCGGGCGCGTGCTGGTGGGACACAATGAGGATGACATCGGAAGATGTGTGGTGCGCCACGGGTATGTGGATGCTGCCACATGGCCGGAGGGGACGACGCTTCCGGCGGAAGAGGGACGTGCGGCTATTCCTCAGGCGGAGCAGACTTTTGGCTATTACTGGTCAGAGGTACGCGATGCAAACCGCGGTTTATCGGGTGCTGATATCTTTTTAAATGAGAACGGTGTCTGTATTGTCAGCAATAACAATGCAGAGTCAAAAGAGAACATCATGGACGAGAGCCGTCTGACGGATGGAGGGATTGAATTCAATGTCCGTCGTATTGTAGCAGAGCGGGCAACGAGCGCGCGCGATGCGTTGAATATCATAATCGGACTGGTGGAGGAATGGGGCTATGCGCCGTCCGGACGCGCGTACACCGTGGCAGACAGTGAGGAAGCTTTCATGATTCAGATTGTGAGCGGGCGCAGGTATATCGCAGCGCGCATCCCGGACGATATGGTGGTGGTGATTCCGAATCATTATACGTTCCGTGGAATTGATGACGTAGAAGAGATGTATTATTCTGAGGATCTGATCTCCCATGCAATAGAGATGAACTGGTATAAGCCGGCTGTGGAGGGCGATTACAGTGATTTTGATTTTGCGCTGGCTTATCAGGATTCTGATTCCTACGGAAGACCATACAATGTGCTGCGCCAGAAATACGCGATGGAGATTTTGCTCGGTCAGCCCTGGGATGTTGACGCGATGGGACTTCCGTTTGCAATCAAACCAGAATCCGCGATTGCGCTGGAGGACGTGATGGAAGTGCTTTCGACACACTATGAAGGTACGGAGCACGAAGATAACTTCGGGCCGGGCGCGTCGCCCCATGATACGTCTATACGGAAAATCTGTACAAGCTCCACCATTGAGGCGACCATTTTTGACCTTGCTGAAACACCGGTACTGACGACTGCCTGGACTGCATTTGGCCGTCCGTGCCAGCTTCCGTTTCTGCCGCTTCATCCGCTTGCAGGAACGGTAGACGAGATTGACCAGATGGAGGATCCGGCCAAGGCAATGGAAGAACATCTGGCGTTTCAGGATCAGTCGACCGTTTACGGCAATAATGGCTGGCAGACAATGCGTGATTTTGAAAATCTGCATGAAATGCTCTATTCAGAAGAGATTGAGAAGCTCACAGAGCTGAAAAATACGCTGCATGAAGCATATACAGTGAACAATGAGGAACTGGTTTCCAAAGCAGGTGCGCTGATCAATGAGGAAAAAATACAGGAAGCCTTTGATATGATTGCAGAGGCGGATCGCGAGACGGCAGCTACCACAATTGCAGCCCTCAAAAAGCATGCGGAAGAGGAATTCCGACTGGCTGAAATCAGCGAGGTGCAGCCGTTCTGCCTGTCAATGCCGCCGATTCCGTATACTGTTACCTTCGCATGTGATGCGAAACCGGTAGAATCCGAGCTTCTGTTCGGCATGGGCTTCACAAACGTGCGCCTGAAATACGCACCCGCACTGGAAGGTACTTTGAAAGATCTCGGAAACGGGCTGTACAGCGCTGACTTTGACCCGTTTATTATGATGGACAGCGCCGCTTTCCCGGGTGAATTTGAATTTTTCCTGGGTGGAAAATCAGAGGATGGCCAGGCCTTTGCCGGGATGGCTGTGATTCCGTTTACGGAATAAGAGGGATTGCATCATTGTGAGAGGGGGACGCCCCGGAGTATCTGTACAAAAACGGGGTTCCAGCAAACAAGTCACCCCTTATTTTGTGCAGATACTCCGGGGCTGACTTTGCATATTTATTTTCAATGGATGAAAAACCTCAAAATATGAAATGTTGGCCGCGTAATTTTAAAGCAGTTGCGCGGCCCAATTTGAAAGAATTATATAGGTTATAAATAATTAGCTGCGTACAAAATAACAGATGAACGTTTGGCTAAAAAACAGCCCTTTGGTCGAACCGTCAAAATAAGGGGTGACTTGTTTGCCGGAACCCCGTTTTTAACGGTTCGACCAAAGGGCGTCCGTTTTCGACAAATTAGATCTGTACCACAGCAAGATGGGGGATGTAATAAATGGAAGCACATGAAAGGGTCCGCATTGTGGACATCGCAGAGGAACTGGGGCTCAGCACGGCCACAGTCTCAAATGTGATTCACGGAAAAACAAATAAGGTATCGGAAGAGACGGTCAGGCGTGTGCAGGAGCTTCTTGAGAAGAGAGAATATATTCCAAGCATGGCCGGAATTTTGCTGGCGCAGAACAACTCCAAAATCATTGGCGTAATCCTGAATGATTCCGAAAAGTATGAGGGCCATGCGCTGGAGGACGGGTTTGTGGCAGCGTCTTTGAATGCGCTGGCAAAGGAGACAGAGTGCGCCGGTTTTTTTATGATGGTAAAAGTGACAAGACAGTGGAATGAGATTGTCAGATTTGCCTCCATGTGGAATATGGCAGGTCTTGTTCTGATTGGTTTCTGCGAGCAGGATTATCAGAAGTTGAGAGATCATATGCGGGTTCCGTTTGTCATCTATGATGGATTTCTGGAAAATGGCCACGGACTGGTGAATCTGGTGATTGATCATTATGATGGTGGCAGGCAGATGGGACTGCATTTGCAGATGCTGGGACACAGGGATGTGCTCTGCATTGCCGATAACGATACGTTTATGGATCATGAGCGTTTTCTTGGGCTGCAGTCGGTTTTGCCGGAGGCCGAGCTCCTTGTGATTCCGATGAAAAAGCAGGAGAGGAAGAAGTTTTATCAAAGGCAAAAAACGTACCTGCTCACATTTACGGCGATCTTTGCTGTGTCGGATTACTATGCTGTTGATATGATCCAGTTTTTAAGCGCTGAGGGGATTGCGGTACCGTCGCAGATTTCGGTTGCAGGTTTTGATGACAGTATGATTTCAAGACAGCTGGAACCGGCTCTCACCACCATCGGGCAGAATCATGTGGAAAGAGCCAAAATGGCGCTGGAACTACTGGAAAAGCTGCGCATGCATGAAACATTAAATGCAACGTATACGTTGCCGGTTCAATTGATTGAACGAAACAGTACAGGGCAAAATTACTAAAATTTTGCTTCTTTTTTTGTATGTAGTTATGCGTTTAACCTTTGAAAGATACAGTCACGCCATATATAATTTATGAATATGAACAGGTAATTATCAACTGAAACAGAAAACGGAGAAAATGGCGATGAATATTTCAAAATCTTTTCAGAGGGAATTTATTACAATTGCACTTCCGGTAGCCCTGCAGGGACTGCTGCAGTCCTCATTCAGTATTGTAGACCAGGTAATGGTGGGACAGCTTGGAGAGGTCAGCATTGCGGGAATCGGGCTGGCGGGAAGGTTTGCCTCCCTGTATTCAGTGCTGTTGTCTGCGATTGCGGCTGCGGCAGGTATTTTGCTGGCACAGTACATCGGGAAACAGGATGAAAAAGAGGCTGGCAGGAGCTTTTACCTGAATCTGTTTCTGGCAGCTGGGCTGGCGGTTTTGTTTTTGGGCCTGTGTCTTGCATTTCCGCAGAAGATCATGGGTATTTATACAGAGGATCCGGATACGCGGGCGGCGGCAGCCTTGTATTTGTCTATTGTAGCCGTTGGTTTTTTGCCGAGAGCGGTCAGCTTATTGTGTGCGACGCTGCTTCGCTGTAAAAATTATGCGTCCGTTCCTCTGTATGCAACCGCGGGGAATGCCATTTTAGATACAGCGCTGAGCTACGCACTGATTTTCGGAAAGTTCGGACTGCCGCGGATGGGGATTGCGGGAGCAGCAGCGGCTACCGTATTTGCACAGGCAATGGAGCTTTTTGTGACCTGTGGATACTGTCTGTGGCTGCGTTATAAAGGAAGATGGAAGATACCGTTTTTACTTGGAATGAAAAAGGAACTGTGGAAACGGTATGCTGGCATTTTGATGCCGATTCTGGCCTGTGAATTTTTCTGGAGCCTGGGGGAGAATGTATATGGGATGATTTACGGGCGACTTGGGACAAAGCCATGCGCAGCCATGACGCTGATCGGACCAATTGTCATGCTGTTTATGGGCCTGATGGGAGGCATCTCCCAGGCAGCCGGAATCCTGACCGGAAAACGGCTGGGAGCGAAGGAATACGGTCCTGCGTATCAGGAAGCAAAAAAGATGATGTGGTATGGACTGATCGGCTCCGGTGTCCTGGCTGTCTTTTTGCTGGCGACAGGAAGGTATTATGTCAGCATTTTTGAGGTGGATGACGGGGTGCGAAAAATCGCTTTGGGCCTTTTGAAGGTTTTTGCGGTGATTGCGCCTGTAAAGGTACAGAATATGATTCTTGGCGGCGGTATTATCCGGAGTGGCGGGAAAACAAAATACCTTATGGCCATCGATCTGATCGGTACCTGGGGCCTTGGCGTTCCAATCGGGCTGGTATCGGCACTTGTGCTGAAGCTTTCGATTGTGCCGGTTTATTTCCTTCTTTCTTTGGAGGAATGCGTGCGTCTGGCCATTACAGTGGTTGTATTTCGGAAGAAAAGGTGGATGAGAGGATTGTAGATGTTTTCGGAACTTTACATAAAATATTTTTGCGGGGTCGTTTCCGATAATGTTTTGTGTTAAAATAGAACAAATAGTCAATCGAGGAGAAAGAAATATATGAAAAGTGGCAAATCACTGATTTTTTGCGCGGCGCTTGCAATCGGAAGTATGAGTTCCGACGCAGTATGCCAGTGTGCTGAAACAAAGGATAATGCGATACGGGCCGTATGCTTTATCCCATTCCGTGACAGTGATATTGGAGATCAGCTGGTAGCAGGCATGAGTGAAGCAGAGGCAGAAGCAGAAAATCTGACGCTGTCTGTATATTACTATTCAGATTTTCCAGAAATGGATTTTGCCGTTTACACGGATATGGCGCTTGCTATGAATGCCGATTATCTGATTTCATTTGGCGGGCCGGCAAAAGACGAATATTCGGGGGCCATGGAAAAACTGAGAAACGCGCATACAAAGCTTGTTGTGCTCGATCATGATACAGAATATCCAAAGGACAGGGCAGTCTTTGTCGGTTCGGATAACGGGGCTGCAGGACGGGAGCTGATGGAATACGTTGAGAAGGCCATAGAAAACCCGAGGATTGCCATATTCTATACGTATTATCATGGAGGGATGGCGCAGCGGCTGGAAGAGATAAAACGGGTGACGGAGGATAAGCCGGGAATGGAACTTAGATCCACGAACCAGCTGTCGGGGAACGCTTTTACTGCTCAGAAAGAGATTGCGGATGTGCTGAATGCACAGCCGGAGATCAACGCCGTGATCTGTATTGACGCTGATGCGAGCGACAATGCGGCAAGGGTACTTGCTGATCGCTTTGATGCTCCGGGCCTTTTTTGTTTCGACTGTAGCAGCGAAGTCGAAAAAGCGCTGAAAACGGGAGTTGTAGATGTGACGATGGTGCAGGACTATACAGAAATGGGTCGTGCTTGTATACGGGCGATTCTGGAATATGACTGTAATGAAAAGCCGTTGGAGGTTTATACAGAATGTCTTGCTGTAGAAGGAACTAAAAAGGACGAATAACTTATGGGGCGGGAGCTGCTATGAAGATACATGGGGAAGGGCGTTTTATATCTGTAAAAAGGAAGCTGGTCTGCTGTTGTGTGTTTCTGCTGTCGGTTGGTATTTTTTCCGCGGCGCTTGTTTTTGCAGGAAACCGAATGCAAAACAGAAACTGGAATGAGATATTGGAGATGCAGGGGATTTTTTCACGCTATTATGCGGATCTGGCCAATACGGACCACATGATGTACCAGTATATTTCAGCGGCGGATGCACAGAAGGAGCAGGCATATCAGGAATGTTTAAAGTCTGTGGCATTATTTGACGAATCCTCACAGCAGCTGAGGGGACGTTTTGACAGCTATATGGCAGAGGATTATTATCAGATGGCGCAGAATTATCTTTCTCAGGTTCAGATGCTGCTTCAGAATGAGCCTGAGAATGATTATGAGGCTACGCTGGAAGCTTATACACAGGCCGGAAATGTGAA
>CAOJHI010000145.1 GCA_948436005.1 uncultured Lachnospiraceae bacterium | reverse complement strand
ATAGGACAGCCATTCTTTTTTGGAATGTCCACTCAACAAATCCTGTATCATCTCATGCTTTACCCCGCTCAGAGGAGTACCGTCAAACGCAAGGCGCAGCGCACCCTCATCCGTATACTTTTTCGCAGAAAAGAAATAGTAGGATTCCAGAAACAGCACTTTCGGCTTCTGGTATTTAAGTGCCTCCCGCAAAAGGTAATAAGTCGTTGCCGCAGTCTGTCGCTGGCTGCAAAGAACATATGAGGTCAGACCGAACTCATTCCAGAGTGTATTCGGCTGGAAGGCAGAGTAGCCATGGCTGCTTCCCATGCAGAGCACATCAAGCGTATTTTCTTCGATCTCGTAAAAGGAGTGCACCATGTCTGACGCGCCGCCTCCTTTTCTGCGTAATACTTCGGAAATATTAAAAAACAGCATGAGTCCGATGAGGACAAATAGAACTGCTGAAATAATCCACTGAACTGTTTTCTTCATTTGAGTTTCTCCTGTTACCTGAAAATTTTGTGTTGGTGGGGGACGCTTTTTATAAGGAGGACGCCCCTTGGGAATGGATACAAAAACGGGGTTCCGGCAAACAAGTCACCCCTTATTTTGTATCCATTCCCAAGGGGCTGACTTTGTAACGGCGGTTCGTTATTTGCTCTAGCAGGTTTTATTTGCTCAAAATATTTTCAGAAATGCTGATAAATCATCGTTTTCTGAGAAACCTCCGGTAGTGTGCACGGATTTGCATAGGCTTTTCTTAGTCCGTAGTGAATCACTGCGGAGCTATCTGCCTAGGTTGGTTGTTTGTCCGGATGGGCAGATATGGATCTGCTGGTCAATGGACAGCCAGATGTCCAGGGCGGTCGGATTATGGATAAGTTGAGCGTCAGCCGAATAGTGCAGGTGGCGGGAGGCTTTTACGTAGTCGGAGATTTCGATGTTTGATGCGTACCAGATTTCTGGTCTGCCGGACATCTGCTCCAGGAATTTTTCCATTCGCTCCCAGTCGCCGCGCAGGTCAAATTCATAGGAATGTCCCCAGACATAAAAAAGTCTTGGCCCGGAGTATTTCTGTTCGGGTTCGAAGAAACGCTCTGCGAGGGTAAAAAGCTGTTCGTCTGCGTGATGGCAGGTTGGGTTCCAGGTGAGAAACTCCTCAGGGACTGTAAAGGCTCTGGTGCTTTTTGTCGTTCGGGAATAATCCATGCCGCAGCTGCGAAGCAGGCTTACGAGCGCTTCGCTCCAGGTTCCGAACGGATAGGCCATGCCCCGCACCGGAGTGCCTGTCAGATCTTCGATATTTTTGCGGTCTGCCATTACCTCATACGCTGCTGCCGCATTTCCTGCCAATGCCAGGTCCAGATGGGTCAGGCCGTGCACCGCCAGCTCATGGCCAGCATAGACTTCCCTGAGTTGTTCTGGTTTGAACCTGTTCTGCGTGACTGTTTTTCCGTCCCTGGTGTACGTCTTTTCGGTTCCCAAAAGCCCTGTATTGATGTTAAAGGTTCCTTTCATTCCGTAACGGTTCAGCAGCCCGGCAAGCCGGGCATCCTGCGTTACCGCATCATCATAGCTGAAGGTCAGCGCTTTTTTCCTGCCGCCTGGAAATAAAAGCAAATCCCGTCTGAGTCCCATCCTGTTTCTCCTTCCTCTAAGTGTCACATACGCTCAAGCGCACGCAGCCTTGCCTCAATGCCCTGCCTGTTTTCCTCAAACAGCAATTCTTTGTTATAGCGGTAATACCGCTCACAATCGTATTCCTGTAAAAATCTGACGCTGCCCGGGTCTTTGTTCAGTTCCGTGACAAAAATAACGAGCTCCTGGCCTGCTCCGAATACTTCCTCCATAAAATCAAACGCAAATTCCAGCATCTTTCCTGCTGCATCACGTTCAAGCTCCAAAGTATCCTGCAACGCATTAAACCATTTTTTTACCTGTTCAAAGGCCTGGGCCCCGTCTGCCACATCTGCCTTTTGCAGCTTCAGGAAATACGTTTCCAGCAGTTCCGCAACCTTCCGGCGCCTGTATTCTTCCTCGCGCGTAAGAAGCTCTGCCTGCTTTTTCTGCTGTGTTTCTTTTTGGAATGTATCTGTAATTTCTCCTAAAAAAACGACCGGACAGGCACCGTATGTCCCCAGTGCTCCTTCTTTATAAATCTTCAATTCTTCAAAAAGGAGCTCCGCCTCCGTTTCCCTGCAAAGCAGTTCCCAGAAACGCTTTCTGCACCGCCCCAGCAATAGGCTGACAACACTGAGCCGTTCATCAAACGGCGCATGGGCTGCCTTCTTTTTCAGAATCGGATCAATGGTTCCCGCAAGCACTGCATCCAGCTGATAATCCATTTGATATTTCCGATATAATTCCAGGTAATTCGCAAAATCCTTTGCAATCTGCTCATGCTGGATATACTGGGCTGCGACCTCGCGGTCCACCTCTTTGCCAAGCGTTTCATATACACGCAGCAGCTGTGAAAGGTCTTCCCAGCCACGCGGAGTTGCAAATTTTCTGCCGTCCACGGTTGTTTCCATCTTGTAGAAATTGCCGGTGCGCGTATTCAGGTAAGAAATAACTGCCGGATGCAGCCTATGCTCCAGCGCATATTCCTTCCATACCGTAAAATCAGGCTCCACCTCAATTTTCTTCACCCGGTCCATGGTCACCACGTCAAATTCCCGGACGGATTTGTTGTACTCCGGCGGGTTTCCTGCCGCAGCAATGATCCAGCCCTGCGGAATCTCATGGCTGCCAAAGGTTTTGCACTGCAAAAACTGCAGCATGGCCGGAGCCAGCGTCTCTGACACACAGTTAATCTCATCAATAAACAGAATTCCTTCTTTCAATCCTGTTTTCTCCATCTTTTCATAAACAGAAGCCACAATTTCACTCATTGTATACTCTGTGACAGTATACTCTTTTCCGGCAAATTCCTGCTTG
This sequence comes from uncultured Lachnospiraceae bacterium, assembly GCA_948436005.1. Taxonomy (GTDB): domain Bacteria; phylum Bacillota; class Clostridia; order Lachnospirales; family Lachnospiraceae; genus Choladousia. The sequence goes on along the minus strand of CAOJHI010000145.1, from coordinate 5,604 downwards.
GATATAAACGGCAGACCGATTGCACTCTGTCTCGTGTGGTGTGTGATCGTGTACGCCACCAGGCCAATCCCGCATTCCTTTGCGATCTGTTCCATAATCTGAGTCTTCCCGATTCCGGGCGCACCGAGCAGCAGCACCGGACGCTGACGAACCTTGGGAATCACATATTCCCCGTATTCATCCTTTAAAAGATACGCCTCAATCGTATCCTTAATTTCCTGTTTTGCACGTTTGATATTCATTGTAATTCCTCCGGATCAATGATGAGTTTTATCGCCCAGGGCGGCACATCCACGTCCCTGTAATCGTTTTTCATAAATACAAACACGGTTTCATACGGTGGTTTTTTTACCGGAAATGTCCCGTAACCATCCGTAAAATAAATAAGCCCCCGCAGCCGTGTAAAGCAGCCTCTCTGTAACAGTTCCTGCACGCGCACAAAAGCGGGTCTGAAATCCGTGCCGCCAAAACCACGCACAGTAAAATGCTCCATATAATCCTGCATATCTTTCTGGCTTGTGATGAGCACATCCTCCTGCACCCTGTCGTCGCACTGCAAAATATGCACATGAATTTTCCGAAAAAATCCCTCAGACTCACACAGCACACTGTATGTCTCTTCCAGAAAGTGTCTCAGCAGCTCGCCGCTACAGGACATTGACGTGTCGAGAACAATTACAAAATCCTCCACTTTCTGAACCTCTTTTGTCTCCAGCGGTTCAATCAGCGGCATATTCCCGTACAATTCCATCCCATAATGATAAAAAATATAGTCAAAGGAATCCATGTCCACCTGCATTTCTTCCTTTAAAACAGAAAATTTCCGCAGAAATTCTCTGTAATCGTATCGCTTTCGATTCTCCGCGCAGACCTGCTCCTCAAGGCTTCTCACGTCTTCAGAGGCCTCCTTGGAAAATGTCTCCAGCTCTGTCTGCATCCGGTCCCGGATATCATCCCATTTCTTTTGCTGCGGACTCGGACTCTTCTGGCTGTTCTCCTGTTCCCATCTGCTGTGGTCATCCACGAAAAACTCTCTTTTCCAGATATCCATCTGCGCCTGTACCGGATGCATCCGGCAAAGCGTACGGTAAATACGTTCTGCGGTCAAAACCACATCAGAAGAAGACTGCAGCATCCGGTAAAACTCTCTTCGCACCGATGAACGCGGCAAGTGCACAGCCCGGAGATACAAACCGTCTATCACTGCTTCCACTGCCACATCACATGCGAGATTCCAGTACTCTGCATCCCGGTCTTTTTGGGCCCATATATGGGAGAAAAGACAATGCATGACACTGTGCAGGTACTGGCGGTTGATCGCAGCCCTCCCCTTTCGAAACAGCGCTGCCACCGCATCCGGCTGAAAATACAGCCTGCTCCCATCCGTTCCTGTCCCGCGTATCTGCCCGTCCGGCATCAGGGCAAGAGAGGACAGTGCAACATCCAGAAAGCGCATATTCACGTACAGTTCGTTTCGCGCGCCAACCAGAATATCCTTCGCAAGCTCAATAAAATCCAGATTCTGTATTCGTTCCTCGTAGATCGGGTTCATGTTTGGGGGATGCCTCGCTTTCTGCTGTTCTGGTTTTTATAATTGCCAAATGTTGTTATCCGGACGTCCCCTGGAAAAATGTACAAAAACGGGGTTCCGACGCAAACAAGTCACCCCTTATTTTGTACATTTTTCCAGGGGACTGACTTTGGTAAATGTATGACCAATATTGCTAGTCTTTTCAAAATTTTTTCACAGTTCCATGCGGCGGCGGCCTCCTGCACGGCTATGACTGAGCTTTCTGTTCATCAGGTAGCTGACTGCCTCTGTATTGTGCAGGCGGGAGGCAAATGGAAGCAGTTCATCAGTTAATGGATCTGCCTGCTTTGAGCGGTTCAAAAGCCATCGGAGGCTGTCCATATCTTTTTGTTTCAGGAACCATCTGCCAAGGTCTGTTTCATGCTCTGCCACATAGGTCTCATACGTTTCCCTGGCTTTGTCTGTAAGCCCGGCCGGATACTGCAGCCTGCCAATTACCATGCGCGCGACGACTTCGTTGCTCTCAAGTGCTCTGGCATGGGGAAACAGTGCGTCATATTGGGTAAAATCAAAACATCGTCCCTGAAAGCAGTTCCGGTAGGATATCCCGCTTCCGTGTACGTGCGTCTCCAGAATTCTGGCCGGTGTATTCTCAACACCTTCCTCGTAAAACTCCGGGAATATGAGTTTTGCCTTCGTATATTTTTGAATTTCCTGCATCTGTGTTTTCCCGTTGGGCTGCTCTGCCGCAGTTTGCTCCCGCATATTCCCGCCCGGACAGATATATGTTACTTCCAGCATTTCAGGAAGCTCGTCCAGAACATCCTTCAAATAGGAGCTTCCCTGCTCATCTGTATGGACACATAGCGCTCTGATTCGGTGGCATCTGGTAAAAACGCCGCTGCCCCAATCAGTCAGTTCTCCGTGGAATTCCAGCTTTTCCAGATTCCTGCAATCGTAAAAGCAGTACCTGCCAACGCGCCGCATCGCCCGGGGCAGACAAATCTCCTCAAGAGCGTCTCCGCAAAGTGCCGGGATATCCAGCAATGGGGTGCCTGCAGCTGCCTCTGGCACATACAGCAGCACAGTTCCTGACTCTATCATTCTTCCCAGTTCCTGATCATCCATATGCGCAGAAAATGCGTAAGGAACAAGCTCTGTCACCGGAAATCCGTTTATTCTCTCCGGGATCTCTGCCCGCGTATCACGAGAAAAACAGCGCCAGATCACTGCGCTGTCTTTCCTGATCTCATATGCAAACGACTGTGCCGATATGGCGCCTGCATTATCTCTCTCCATTTTCTTATGCCCCTGACAGCAGACCACTGTTTTCACAGGACCGTTTGCCTGCACGGTCTGCTTTATCATCTATTTTCCTTGCATACTGCTTTTATACGCCTTTGCGCATCAGCATCAAATATGCGTCAGTACAAAGATGTCATAAATTGCTTTCACTGCGCGCTCAAAATCGTCATTGCGTACTCCGATAATAATATTCAGCTCACTGGAACCCTGATCGATCATCTTGACGTTGACATTTGCGTGAGACAATGCTGCAAAAATCCGTCCGGCAGTTCCACGGTTTGCGCGCATCCCGCGTCCTACCACGGCAATCAGTGCCAGGTCTGATTCCAGATCCAGCATATCCGGATTTACTGCCCGGTGCAGCCCGGAGATTACCTGCTGTTCCTTTTCCATAAATTCTGACTGATGTACCAGTACGGTCAGTGTGTCGATTCCGGACGGCACATGTTCAAATGAAATTCCGTTTTCTTCAAATACCTGAAGCACTCTGCGGCCAAAACCGATCTCGGAATTCATCATATCCTTTTCAATGCTGATTGCACAGAATCCCTTCTTACCGGCAATACCCGTAATCGTAAACTTTGGCTGACGGCACGTATTTTCCACAATCAGTGTACCCGGATCCTGCGGCCGGTTTGTGTTTTTGATATTGATCGGAATTCCTTCCTGACGAAGCGGAAAAATGGCATCTGCATGAAGCACTGTTGCTCCCATATAGGACAGCTCACGCAGCTCACGGTAGGTAATCGTCTCAATTGTCTCAGGATTCTCCACAATATGCGGGTCTGTCACCAGGAAGCCGGATACATCGGTCCAGTTCTCGTACAGCTCTGCATGCACTGCACGCGCTACGATAGAACCTGTGATATCGGATCCTCCTCTGGAAAATGTCTTGATCGTGCCATCCTCCATGGCCCCGTAAAAGCCCGGAACCACAGCATTGGCAAGACCCTCCAGCCTCTTCTGCATGAGATCGTTCGTCAGCTCTGCATCAAACACACCGTCCTCATCAAAACGGATGACCTCTGCAGCATCTACAAACTCATATCCCAGATAGGACGCCATGATAATTCCATTCAGATATTCTCCCCTGGAAGCCGCATAATCGCTGCCAGAATGCGATGCAAATGCCTGTTTGATTTTCTCAAACTCTTCCGCAAGGGATAAATCCAGAGACAACCCGTCAATAATCTCCTGGTAACGCTCCGCAATCGCTGCAATCTTTTTATCCAGCTGCTTTGCATTTCCTGCTGACTGATAGCAGTCGTAGAGCATATCTGTTACTTTTGTATCCTCTGAAAACCGCTTTCCCGGAGCAGACGGAACCACAAATCTCCTGCCCTGGTCTGAATGGATGATCTCTCCTACCTTCCGGAACTGCTCCGCACTTGCAAGAGAACTTCCTCCAAATTTGACAACTTTTTTCATTTTTTCTCCTCCAAAATCCAAACAATCTTTTTATCCGCAGACCACATCGCCCATATCGTAGAAACCAGCTTCTTTTCCGGCCATATATTTGGCTGCCTGCACTGCGCCTTTGGCAAACACACTCTTGGAATAGGCTGTATGCTTAAACTCAATCACCTCATCCAGACCGGCAAAAATAACCTCATGTTCGCCGACAATATTGCCGCCGCGCACAGCGCTGATGCCGATTTCATATTTGTCACGGCGTTTCCGCTCCTTTGAACGGTCGTACGTATATTCGTACTGTTCCTCAAGAGCAGCATTCAGGCTGTCTGCAAGAGCAAGCGCTGTCCCGCTCGGAGCATCCACTTTCAGATTGTGATGCTTTTCTACAATTTCCATATCAAAGCCAGCCGGTGCAAGCAGCTTTGCTGCCTCCTGCACAAGCTTCAGCAGCATATTAATACCCAGGGACATATTCGCTGATTTCATGACAGCTGTCAAAGAGGCTGCATCATGAATCCTGGCAAGCTGCTCTTCAGAATAGCCGGTCGTGCAAAAAACTGCTGCCACCTTTTTTCCGGTACAGTAGGAAAGCAGGCTGTCAAGCGCCTTGGGTGATGAAAAATCAATCACAACATCCGCTTCCACGGTACACTCCTCTATATTCGTAAACACCGGATAAGTTTTATCGCCATGATCTTCCAGATCAATTCCGGCAACGATTTCCGCATCTGCATCTGACGCAACGATTTCCGTAATGCTGCGCCCCATAAATCCGTTGCAGCCACTTAAAATTATTCTGACCATTTTATCCTCCATCAAAGAATTCCGTAAGCTTCCATTGCAGCCTTCAGCCGCTCCACGTTTGCCTCATCCATTTCACTAAGCGGCCCGCGCAGCGGTCCGACTTCTTTGCCCATCAGATTCAACGCTGTCTTGACCGGAATCGGATTCACCTCACAAAACAGTGCGTCAACCAGCTCAATCGCATCAATCTGAAGCTGGCAGCTTCGTTTTACATCCCCATCCAGATAGGAAGCAACAATCTCATGCGTCTGAGTCGGCGCAACATTCGAAAGAACGGAAATTACTCCAATACCGCCCAGAGACAGAATCGGCACAATCTGATCATCGTTTCCGGAATACAGGTCAATCTCCCCGCCAGTCAGACTCATAATCTTTGCTACCTGGGAAATATTTCCCGAGGCTTCCTTTACGCCTACAATATTTTCTACATTCTTCACAAGCCATGCAACCGTCTCTGGCTGCAGATTGCACCCTGTACGGCTCGGCACATTATAAAGAATGATTGGCAGAGACACAGACTCTGCAATCTTGGAATAATGAATCTTCAGACC
>CAOJHI010000144.1 GCA_948436005.1 uncultured Lachnospiraceae bacterium | reverse complement strand
CTATTTTACCTTTCCCTCTCTCTGCGCGCAGACAGATTTTGTACACGGTTTTTCAAGCCGCATCGGAGGAGTGAGTGAGGGCGAGTTTTCCACGATGAACCTCAGCTTTTCCAGAGGGGACGAGCCGGAACGGGTGAGGGAAAATTATAAAAGGCTGGCTGCGGCGATCGGATTTGATGATACAAAGATTGTCTGTTCCGATCAGACGCACACAAACCACGTGCGGCAGGTGACAGAGGAAGACTGCGGAAAAGGATATTTAAAGAAACGTGATTATACGGACGTGGACGGCCTGATTACCAATGTGCCTGGTATTGTTCTGGCTACGTTTTACGCGGACTGTGTGCCGCTGTATTTTGTAGACCCGGTACACCGGGCGATTGGGCTGTCACATTCCGGATGGCGCGGAACCGTAAGCGATATTGCGGCAAAGACGGTTCAGGCCATGCAGGAGCATTACGGGAGCGAGCCGGCAGATATTCTGGCAGCCATTGGCCCTTCGATCTGTCAGGATTGCTATGAGGTCAGTGAGGATGTCATAGAGCAGTTTCGGGCGCATTATGCGCAGGAACTCTGGCCGCAGCTTTTTTATCAGACAACGGACGTTTCCCATCCTCTGGGAGCAAAGTACCAGCTGAATCTCTGGGAGGCCTGCCGCCAGAATATGCTGCGCGCCGGTATTTTACCGGAGCATATTGAGGTGACAGACGTATGTACCTGCTGTAATCCTGAAATTCTATTTTCCCACCGTGCATCCAAAGGGCGCAGAGGGAATCTGGGGGCTTTTCTTGGAATTCGGGAGTATAAATAGGTAGATGGTGATGGAGATTTTAAAGGAGAACCAGACAAAACCGGGGTGTTAGGAAACTAATATCCCGGCTTTTCAAATATTGTAAATACAATAGGATAAAAAGAGGGATGAAAATGAAAATTTCATGTATTGCACTTGATCTTGACCGGACTACGTTAGACAGCAACGGCCGTCTCAGCGCAGAGAACAGGAACGCAATTGAAGCAGCGATAGAGCAGGGCATTCACGTAGTAATTGCCAGCGGCAGGGCACTTACGTCGCTTCCCCGGGATGTGCTTGCTATAAAAGGAATACAGTATGCGATCACATCGAACGGAGCAGCTGTCTATGATTTACATACAGGCGAATGTCTGAAGCAGTACAAACTGACAGCAGAATCGGCGGAGCATATTTTAAAACTGACCCGCGGCAGGGAAGTGGCGTATGAGGCGTTTATTGACGGACAGCCGTATGCACAGAAGGAATATGTAGCGGACCCGGTACGGTTTGGCGCTTTGCCGGGAGCAATTCCCTATATTCAAAGTACGCGCCGGCCGGTAGAAGATATGCAGTCGTTTTTGGCAGAGCATATCAAAGAACTGGACTGCCTTGATCTTGTTGTAAAGAATGAAGAAATAAAATGCGAAATCAGGGAGGAACTGGAACGGAAGGTAAGCGATATCTATGTGACTTCCTCCGTGGAACAGCTGCTTGAGATCTCTTATAAAGAATGTGGAAAGCATTCCGGGGTAAAAGTGATCCTGGAACATCTCGGACTGGAACGGCAGGGGCTTGCCGCGTTCGGGGATGCAGATAATGATGCGGATTTGCTTTCATTTGCAGGGCTTGGCATTGCAATGGCAAATGCATCGCAAAAATGCAGGGAAGCGGCGGACTGGACAACGCGTTCCAATGATGAGGACGGAGTGGCATATGGAATCCGTCAGCGCATTCTTCCGGAATCTGCTTTGCATGCCGATTTTCTGAGATACGGGGAAAAAGAATGAAAAAGATAGTGATATTGATCGTGCTGATGCTTTTTCTGATGGTAGGCGTACAGTTTTACTGGGAGTCTCCGATGGAGCAGGGAAAACCGCTTGCTTACCGGTTTACGTTTGTGTGTCCTTCCGTCGGAAAAGGACTGACTGCCGGTATTGCGGCAGCGGATAAGGCATTCGGGACGGATACCAAGCGGACAGAATTCGAAAATTTTAACGAAGAAGAGCTTGCCTATGCGGTGCTGAAGGCAGTGTATGCCAATGTGGACGGAATCATCACGGTCGGAAGAAGTACGTCTGATACTTTGACCGAGGCAATTGAACAGGCAGAAAAAGAGGAGATTCCTGTAATTTTGGTGGATTCCGATCTGCCGGATTCCGGCCGGGACTGCTACATCGGAGCAGATAACCAGGATGCCGGAGCACAGGCAGGGCGTGTCCTTTTGGAGGCGACCGAAGGGCAGGCACATATTGCGGTGATAACTTCAAGCCTGTCGGATGCAAATCAGAAGGAACGGCTTGACGGATTTCTGAAGGTAATAAAGGAAGCGCCCCACATGAAGGTGGACCAGGTGCTTGAGAGTCAGTCGGACGGGATGCGTGTACGCAAAAATGCACAGAGGATGCTTGACGAGTACCCGGAACTTGATGCGATTTTCTGTACGGATGAAATCACATCCGACTTGCTGGGGGAGGTACTGGCCGAGGAAGCATATCAGAGCCGTGATATCCGGACCGTGTGTTTTGGCATGTCAGAACAGATCTATGGTTATCTTCAGGACGGGGTTTACGATGCTTCGATTGTGCAGCAGTCCTTTGAACAGGGATACCGTGCGGTAGAATGGCTGCGGCAGTATCTGAACGGGCAGGCAGAAAGCGGAGAAATCATCCATATGGAGACAGTCGTTGCAGGGCAGGACTTTGATTTTGAAAGCTGGAAGCAAAGAAGCGAGAGCGGAGAAACATTATGAAAAAAAGAGACAGGGTCAGTTCTATTAAAGACCGGTTGATGGGAGTAATGACCGAAACAGTTGTGATCTCCTTACTCACCGTACTGCTGTGTGTGGGTATGTATTTGATGACGTATACTGTGTACGGCAGCAGTACGAAACAGATGATGACGCTCAAAAATTTTTATGCAAATCTCGAGATTGTGAACCGTGATGTTTATACGTATACGCTGGAGGGCGACGAGGCTGTGTATGACCGGATCACTGCTGCCTGTATGGAAGGGCGCGGGATGCTGCGCGAGCTGACAGAGGCAAAAGCAGGGGTACAGTTTTACCGGGATGTCAGGGATATGCAGGAAATGTTTTATTCCTATACACTTGGCATTGATAAGATATACGATCACAGTTATCTGTGTGACAGCCTGGCAATCGGAAGCAAAGGCGTGATTAATAAGTATTACAATCAGACACAGAAAGTATACAATGCAATGGTATCTGAGTTTCAGAAGCTGGACGGACAGCTTTTGGAGGCACTGGATAAATGGCAGAGCCAACAGAAAAAAAAGAACTTTTTTTATTTAGTTGAATTGTTTTTAGTGGTGGTTGTTGTACTGGTACATCAAAGGCGTGGGCTTCGTAAGGAAGCCGGAAAGGTCATACGTCCGGTCCAGCTTCTGACAGAGCATGCAAGGGCAATTGGCCATAAAAGCCTGGAACAGGTGGAATATGTGGAGCAGGAACCGGATGTGGACGAAGAAATGCGTCTTCTGATTGCGGTGTACAATTCCATGATCGGACGCATCCAGGCACAGATTTTGACAATTCAGGAAAATGCGAGCGCCAAGGAGCGGCTGCAGGTGCAGGAGCTTGAAAACTTAAAAATCCGGAACATGCTCAAAGAAAGTGAAATGAAGGCACTGCAGATGCAGATCAATCCGCACTTTCTGTTTAATACGCTGAACATGATTTCACAGACCGCTTTTCTGGAGCACGCAGATCAGACAATACAGCTTCTGGATAATACGGCAAAGCTGCTGCGGTACACCCTGGACAATACGGATAAATCGGTAACGCTGGCAAAAGAGGTGGAGATAGTGGGCAGCTATGTGGAATTGCAGGAGTACCGGTTTGGAGACCGCATTCAGTTTGAGTTTGAGCTGGACGAGGAGTTTCACAGAGTGCAGGTGCCGAGCATGATTCTGCAGCCTCTGGTGGAAAATGCACTGACACACGGTGTTGGGATGAAGATTAAAGATGCAAGGGTTGTGATCCGCACAATTTATGATTCAGTGAACAGCCGCGGTATTGTAGAGGTAGAGGATAACGGAGAAGGAATGACAGAGGAAAAGCTGTTCCTGGTTCGGGCAGAAATGAAAAAAAATCAGTGGAACGGCAAAAAAATCGGGCTTGCCAATATTTATATGCGGCTGCAGATTTTCTTTGGAAACGCGGCAGATGTGGAGATTTCCAGCGTACCTGGCGAGGCCACCTGTGTGCGGCTTTTGTTTCCGGTTGAAAAAGAATCAGAGAATAAGGAGGAGGTGAGCGGCGATGTATCGGATAATTATTGCGGATGACGAGGCAGTGGAATGCCGCGCCCTGGAAATGATGATTCAAAGTGATTTTGAGAAGCTGGAGGTGCTGCCGTGCGCGTCAAACGGAATCGAACTGATCGCAAATGTGGAGAAGTACAGGCCGGATATTGCAATCGTTGACATCAATATGCCAGGGATGAACGGATTGGACGCACTGGAGGTAATTCGCGGGAGAAACCGCAGGATGAAAATCGTAATCAGCTCCGCATACAGCGAATTTCAGTATGCAAAGCGGGCCATGGAGCTTGGCGCTGTGGATTATATTCTGAAACCGCTAAACCGCAGCGTGTTTCGGGAAACACTGGAAAAGGTGATCGCACGGCTTGATCAGGAGCAGAAAATACTTGCGGATCAGAAAGCGGCCAAGGTACAGACACATGAGATGAATGCAGTGCTTGGAGACGAATTTTTGTCCTCGCTGATGCTGGGCGAGCCGAATGAAACGACATTCCGGATGCTGCTTCGGTCTTTTGGACAGGATTACAACGGCTGTGTGCTTGTGACAGTGAAAGGATTGTCTGACCATGTGGCTGATACGAAACGCATCCGGGAGCTGCAGCATGAAATGACGGAAGAGATGAACCAGTTCTGCCGCTGTATCGGGAAATCCTATAAGGGAGAGCTTTGTTTCCTGATTTTTTTAAGCAGCAATGTGGCCGGGAAGGAACGGAGAAAGTGGTTTTCTGATGTTGTGGGAATCCTGCGCTCAGCAGCGGCGCGCCGGGGATTTGACAAGCTGGTTTTCGGGGTGAGCAGCTGGCAGATGGATGCAGCGGAAATGGCAGCCGGCCTGGCGGAGAGCCGGATGGTAGCGCGTAGTCAGGGAAAGCCCGGGATTTATTTTTATGCGCCCAAAGAAAAGAGTGAAAGGCCGCAGGATTGGAGCTATCTTACGGAACTGTGTGTGCAGGCGGTGCGGGAAGGAAAACTGGAGGAATGCGAAGCAGCAGTGCACGAAAGTCTGGAAGGCAGGCCTCTTTCTGTGGAGGATATGGATGAAGTATGCATTGCAGTTATGGAAGCGCTGTTTCCTGTCTGTGAGTCGCTTATGGAGGAGCAGGATTATATCCTGCGTTATGTGAAAATGTATAAGATAGACTGGAGTACACTGATGGAATGCCAGGACGCTTCGGAGCTTGAACAGTGGATTTCAGAGACGCTGAAACGATTGTCACACCGGGCGGAGGTGCGGGCCGGAAAAGGAAGAGGCTATATTGAGCGGGCCATTATTTTTATGGAACACCATTTTACGGAAGATATTTCGCTGGAACAGACTGCCTCAGACGTTGGCATCAGTTCGTTTTATCTGAGCCGCCTTTTAAAACAGGCGCTCAACCAGAATTTCGTTGAGATTCTGACTGCAATCCGAATGCGGCGCGCCCTGGCCCTTGTCTGGGAAGGCAAAAGCACGGTAAAGGAAATAGCCGTACAGTCCGGGTATGGAAATATTACTTATTTTTATAAAGTATTCCGGAAATACACGGGCAAGGGAATCGGTGAGATGCGGGAATATCTGGAATAGAAAGCGGAGGATGGAATATGGACAGATGCAAAATAAGCAGCAAAAGAAAGCTTGCCGTTTTGGCAGCAGCCAGCCTTTGTTTTCCGGCAGTGGGAACAGCAGCGTCTGCAAAGAAGGATATGTCGGAGCGGGAGATACGAAATGCACAGCTTTCCATGGAAGCGGCAACGCAGGGGATGGTGCTGCTTGAAAATCACGATCAGGCTCTTCCGCTTGCATCTGGAGGAAAAGTGGCGCTGTTTGGAGGCGGTGCAGTCCGGACCATAAAAGGCGGAACCGGCTCAGGTGATGTGAATCAGCGCTATACGGTATCAATCTGGGAAGGATTGAAAGCAGCCGGTTATGAAGTGACGACCGGAGACTGGCTCAACGCTTACGAGGAAGCCTGTGAGAAAGCGGAGGCAGAATATACGAATGATCTGGAGGCCAGGATCGGCTTTACGGAAGCGGAAGTAACGCGGGCGGATATTGCTGCTGCTTCTGAGGGAGGGGTTGACACGGCAATTTACGTCATTTCAAGAATCTCCGGCGAAAGTTCTGACCGTACTGTATCAGACGGCGATTACAATCTGAGTGAGACAGAGAGAAAGAACCTGGAGCGGGTCGGAGCAGCTTTTGAGCGGGTGATTGTAATTTTAAATGTGGGTGGTGTCATGGATACGGGATTTTTTGACGAGATAGACGGTCTTGACGCCCTGCTTTTGATGTCACAGGCTGGCATGGAAGGCGGAACCGCACTGGCGCAGGTGTTGGATGGAACGGTAACGCCATCCGGTAAGCTGACAGATACGTGGCCCAAAGATTATTTTGATTATCCCTCTGCAGAGCATTTCGGGGCGAATGACGGGGATACTGGGACTGAGGTATATAAAGAAGGGATTTACGTTGGATACCGGTATTTTGATACGTTTCATGTGACACCGGCTTATGAGTTCGGATATGGGCTTTCTTATACGGATTTTGATATCCAGGTGAATGAGGTGGAGGCAGATGCACAGGAGCTTTCTGTGACTGTCACAGTGACAAACACCGGAGAGACGTATTCAGGACGGGAAGTGGTGGAGATCTACGTTTCTGCACCGGATGGTATGCTGGAAAAGCCGTATCAGGAGCTGGCGGCCTATGCAAAAACAGACGTGCTTGCACCGGGAGAAAGCCAGACAATGACAGTGGTCAGCCTGACACCGGAGCTTTCTTCGTATTCTGAGGAATTGGCCGCATGGGTGCTGGAGGAAGGAGACTATCTGGTACGGGTCGGGAACAGTTCCAGAAATACAAAAGTGGCGGCAGTTCTGGAACTGGATGAGACGGTTGTGACGCAGCAGGTGAGCCATCAGCTTATGCCTCCGGGAGAGGTAGAGGAGATTTCGAAAAAAGGAATCCAGCCGTATACGTATGACAAAGAGGCGGAAGAAATTGCAGAGGCACAGGTGATACAGCTTGACGCTTCTTCCTTTGAAACTGTGGTAAACATTTCGCCGTACGAGGATGAGCGTTCCATTGCTTACGTTTCAGATACTACACAGACAGAATATCTCGCAGAAAATCTGCCCTATGAGCCGGAAAGTATTTACCACGGACCGTATGAGGAAGAGGTGGTATATCTGGAAGGTGATTTCAGCAGCGCGACGCTGCGTGATGTATATGACGGAAAGGTTTCAGTGGAAGAATTTGTTTCCGGACTTACGGTATCGCAGATGGCAGATCTCGTCATTGGCGGGAACAAGCTGGCCGGAGCCTCCGGGCAGTCAAAAGGCGCTGCCTCTGAAAATATGAAACATGCAAGTGACAGTGCGCTTGCGGCGGCGCAGGCGCTTTCCGTACAGGGAGCAGCGGGAGAAACGGCAGGACTTTATATAGAAGACAAAAAGATTCCGAACATTATTCTGGCAGACGGACCGGCAGGGCTTCGCCTGAAGCAGGAATATGAGGATGAAAACGGTCAGGAGTATCATCAGTTCTGCACTGCGTGGCCGATTGGAACCATGCTGGCCCAGACCTGGGATACAGAGCTGATTAAGAAAGTCGGGGCTGCTTTCGGGGAAGAGCTTGCTGAATATGGTGTGACCATTTTGCTGGCCCCTGGTATGAACATTCACCGAAACGCCCTGTGCGGCCGGAATTTTGAGTATTATTCAGAAGACCCGTATCTGACGGGAACCATGGGAATTGCGCAGACACTCGGTATCCAGTCCAATCCCGGGATCGGCGCCTGCATCAAGCATTTTGCGGCAAACAATCAGGAGGCAAACCGGAGAGCGGAAAATAATCTGATCTCGGAGCGGACCTTCCGGGAGATCTATTTAAAAGGATTTGAGATGGCTGTGAGGGGCGCAAAGCCCATGACGATTATGTCGTCTTACAACCGCAATAACGGTGTCCCGGCCGGGGATGATTATGGCCTGCTGACTGATGTCCTGCGCGGAGAGTGGGGCTTTGAAGGTCTGGTGATGACCGACTGGGGAGGCGGAGCGTCCACACCGTCCCTTTCCATGCATGCAGGGAATGATCTGATTATGGCAGGAAAATACGTAGAAGACATTACAGTTCGGGCTTTTGCAGATGAAGAACCTTTTTTTGGAGAAGATGGGATTTATCCGAAAATTGTGCTGAAGGAAAGACGGGGCGTATACACTGCAACTGAAAAATGGGGAGAGTTTGTTTTGAATGAAAACGGAGAGGATTCCGTTGTCCGCTGTGTACCAACAGAGGTATTTAA
>CAOJHI010000143.1 GCA_948436005.1 uncultured Lachnospiraceae bacterium | reverse complement strand
AAACAAAGTTATCATGAATTTTATCGGATATACGGAATAAATACAGATGAGGATAAAGTGATTCCGGAGATTCTTATTACGGAAGACAGCAATTCAGGATATCAATTTTTTGAGCAGATGTGCGCAGAAAATGGCTTAAAATGTGAGTCGATGAATGGAAAATCGAATGTTTTTCATTATTTGAATAAGCATAAAGATAAAAAGATACTTGTAGTTGCAGATGGTGCAGCGTTTGGTTCTGAAATTGATCGGGTATTGCAAGTTATCTGTGGAAGAAAAAATATAGCATTATATTTGCCAGAATCATTTGAATGGATGGTTTTGAATGCCAGTGTCATGAAAAATAACAAGGTAAGAGATATATTGAATGATCCATCCGAACATGTGGAAAGCAAATGGTATTTTAGCTGGGAAAGATTCTTTACAGCTGTTTTAATTGAACAAACGAAAGATACTTATCTGGCATATGCAAAGCGTAAGTTAAATCCAGCATATTTGAATGATTCAATTAAGGATTCGATTTTGAGGCAGATGAAAATGATCGAGCTGAATAAAAAAGATGACTAAGCAATGTGAAAAAATCTTGACATTTTGTAGGAATCAGCAGCAAACTGAACTTGTGGAAGGGAAGTGATATGTTTGGCAAGAAAACACCAAAAGATGGTAAAGGAGATCGAATCGTACGAAGCGCCGGAGCTGGATGTTTTCTGTCGTCTCACGGAGAACCAGCTGCTGAACCGCCACGAACCGGAGAAGGGCATTTTTATTGCAGAAAGTCCGCGGGTCATTGAGCGTGCGCTGGATGCGGGCTGTGTTCCTATTTCGTTTCTGATGGAACGCAGGCATGTGGAGAGCGTGGCGGGAAGCATTCTTGAGCGGTGCCCCGGTGTTCCTGTATATACGGCTGAATTTGATATCCTGACAAAGATTACAGGATTTCAGCTGACAAGGGGCATGCTCTGTGCTATGTACCGGCCTCCGATGAAAAGTGCTGAGGAGGTCTGCCGGAACGCAAAGCGGATTGCAGTGCTGGAGAATGTTGTCAATCCGACGAATGTGGGCGCGATTTTCCGTTCAGCAGCAGCTTTACATATGGATGCAGTGCTGTTGACTCCGGAGGGCAGCAATCCACTGTACCGAAGGGCAATCCGGGTGAGTATGGGAACCGTTTTTCAGATTCCGTGGACGATCCTGGATAAAGAAACGTGCTCGTGGCCGGAAGCAGGTATGCGTTTTTTGCGGGAACAGGGATTTCAGACAGCAGCCATGGCGCTGCGGAAAGATACGGTCAGTATAGATGATCCGAGACTTCAGGAAGCAGAAAAACTGGCTGTGATTCTTGGGACAGAAGGAGACGGATTGTCGGAGGATACGATCGCTGCCTGTGATTATACCATCCGCATTCCAATGTCGCATGGCGTGGATTCCCTGAATGTGGCAGCTGCCAGTGCAGTTGCATTCTGGCAGCTCGGTTCCTGTGCAAGAAAATAAGTATCTCAGACGGACATGCCGGTATGTCTATTTGACGACTGCCGCGGGAATTTGGCTCCGGCTTGATTATTCCGGATAAGCCAGACGCTCAGGGCCAATGTCTGTGAGCACTTCACGCAGATATTTTTCTGCCAGATAATTTGCCATAGGCAGGTTCATGTCAAGGTAATTGCCGCAGTCCTTTGCGCAGGCTCCGGGCACTTCACCGCGGAAATCCCGGATAAAGGCAAACATCTCCTGCATCAGCGGTACAATGTCGCATGATGTACGGTCGCCTGCGAGCAGCAGATAAAAGCCTGTGCGGCAGCCCATTGGCCCGAAATAGACGGTGCGGTCCGCGTACTGCGGGTGATTGCGCAGAAACGTAGCGCCAAGGTGTTCGATTGTGTGTACCTCAGCCGTATTCATGACCGGCTCTTCGTTTGGCTTTGTCATACGGATATCGAAGGTCGTGACGATCTCTGCGCCGATGTGGTCTTTCCGGGAAACGTACAGCCCCGGAAGTAATTTGATATGGTCAACGGTAAAGCTCGCTATTTTTTTCATGCTAATGTCTCCTTGTATTATTATTTGTATCGTACAGAAAACTTTGTTCCCTGCACGATAAAGCCTCCGGCAGGATGCATTTTTGCGTATTCTTTCTTATCATATAGGAAACTTCGTCTCTTATATGGATAAAAATATGATAAAAACCTCCGGCCGAATGTGCTTTTGCGCATTTTTTCTTATGATAGCAAATTTGGCTGGATTATACAACCTTGACTTTACTGTGTGAAAGTGATAAACTTTTGAAGGATTTGCTTTTATGCATATAATAAACATATAAATAGAATGAAAAATGACAGAATCAGAAATCCAGGAGGAAAAATCAATGATTAACGATAAAAAGGTACTGTTCAGCGGCATGCAGGCGACGGGTAATCTGACGCTTGGAAATTATCTTGGCGCGCTGAAAAACTGGGTGACATTAAGTGATGAATACGAATGCTTTTATTCTGTGGTAGATATGCATTCCATTACCGTCCGCCAGGACCCGGCGACTTTGCGTAAGCGTGCCAGAGCGCTGCTGACACTCTACATAGCGGCAGGGCTTGATCCGGAAAAGAACTGTATTTATTACCAGTCCCACGTTTCCGGCCATGCGGAGCTGTCCTGGATTTTGAACTGCTTCACGTACATGGGCGAGCTGAACCGTATGACACAGTTCAAGGACAAGGCGGCAAAGCATGCGGACAATATCAATGCAGGCCTGTTTACGTACCCGGTACTGATGGCAGCAGATATTCTGCTGTACCAGGCAGATGTGGTGCCGGTAGGGATTGACCAGATGCAGCATCTTGAGTTGACCAGGGACATCGCACAGCGGTTTAATGCCATTTACGGAGATGTATTTACCGTGCCGGAGGCGTATATCGGAAAGGCAGGCGCAAAGATCATGAGCCTGCAGGAGCCGACCAAGAAGATGAGTAAGTCAGATGAGAATCCGAACGGAAGTATTTATCTGATGGATGATCCGGATACGATCCGCAGAAAATGTAAACGCGCGGTAACGGATTCCATGGGAGAGATCCGTTACTGTGAAGAACAGCCTGGATTGCATAATCTGATTGATATTTACTGTGCGTGCCTGGACAAAACTCCGGACGAGGTTGTGAAGGAATTTGCAGGCTGTGGTTACGGTCAGCTGAAAGAAGCAGTGGGCGAAGCAGTCGTATCGGTACTGGAGCCGCTTCAGAAGCGCGTGGCGGAGCTGGAGAAGGATAAGGCCTACCTTGACAGCGTAATTAAAAACAATGCGGAGAAAGCAAATTACTTTGCACAGAAGACGCTGCGCAAGGTGCAGAAAAAAGTAGGATTTCCGGAGCGCGTGCGCTGAACCGGAGAAAATTGCTATCTGTGCGGTTGCTAATCCGACAGGTAGAAAAATTGTAAATAGTTTGCCAGAGGGCTGCTGCAGGAATTTTGCGGCAGCCCTCTGGCATTATTTAAAAATTGTTTTGAAAGATAAAAACATTTGTCAATAGCAGCCTGGAAAGGGATATGTTAAAATTTAAAGAAGAATACAGGAAAGAGAACAATGGGATGGCGTACAGAGAGAAAATAAAAAGGAAAAATTCACTGAAAAACAGGCTTCTTCAGATTATTATGTTCAGCACAATTGTGAGCATTTTGATCAGCTTTATGCTGTCTTTTGTCACGATTTCTTCTGTGGAAAAAAAGCAGATTCAGAAATCCATGCGGTTTTCCCTGCATCAGATCAGCACAAGCCTGGACCAGGGCTATATGAATCTTGTCAATATTATGCAGAATCTGGAACCGCAGGGAAGCAGCGGCAGGGCAGTGACAGGCTATTTGAGACAGAGTGACAATTATGAAAAGAGGGCACAGCGGTACTATGTTCAGGAGCAGCTGGCCAATATTTTATTCACGAATTTGAACGTCCGGCGTGTTTTATATGAGAATCCGGCCAGCAGGGAAGTGCTGTTTTCGGGCGGGAGTGCCTATGGACAGGCGTCAGAGCAAAAGAAACGATTAAAGCAGGTTGGAGATAACCTGTTTTTTGCAATAGAAAATGACAAAAACAAGTACCAGCCGCAATATCTGATTTCTATGGAAAAGCAGAAGCAGAAGTTTGGGGACACAGAGCTTGATATTTATCTGGAAGTACAGCTGGATGATCTGGCAACAGCAGATTATAAGCTGCTTCAGCTGAATGAAAACATGGAGGTTCTCTATTCGGAAACTGATGAGTTTCCGACAGGGGAAACGTTGCATTTTGCATGGTCAGGGGAAGAGGCGGAGAACAGCTTCCGGGAGAAAGATTATTACCTGCTGACGGAAAAAAGCCGGATGGGTTTTTATTATGTTTTGGCTGTACCGCTGTCTGTATACAACCATGAAAGCCGGGAATGGCAGAAACGTAGCATTCTTATTTTTGCAGTTACCCTGGCGTTGTTTTACAGCATTGTTCTTGTCGTTTACCGTATGATCGGCAAACCAATTGAAAAGCTGAAATATGAGATAGAAGAGACTGGAAAAGGAAAATTTGAGGCAGTAGAAGAAGATATCGGAATGGAGGAGTTTAACCAGATCCTGACAACGATCAGCCGGATGAGGGAAAACATCCGGGAGCTTCAGGAACAGGAGCGAAGGGGGTATGAGCTGCGCAAGAAAGCAGAAATGGAAAAACTGATGTACCAGATCAATCCTCATTTTGTTTTAAATACCCTCTATTCTGTTCAGTGGATGGCGCAGAGGGACGGCAATTTGAAAATCCGTGAGTTTGTGCATGACCTTACCGTCATTCTGTCCTATAACCTGGGAAAGGAAACCGGGAGCAGTACTTTACGTACTGAGGTGGAGATTGCCAGAAAATACATAGAAATTCAGAAGCAGAGGTATGATTTTGAAGTAATGCTTCAGGTAGAAGAAGGCAGTTATCTCGATGTACCAACCATTCATATGCTGCTGCAGCCGCTGCTCGAAAACGCATTGCAGCATGGACTGGGGGATCGGGGCCGGCTGGAGGTGTGGATTTTTGAGGATGAGGTCCGGGAGTATGCAGGTATTATCGTGCGGGATTACGGGGATGGCCTGAGCCAGGAGGACTACAGGCGAATCAGCCAGCCGCTTGGCATGGAAACAGACAATGCAAAGAAAGCGGGAATCGGTTTTCGTTATGTCCGCTATATGCTGGAATCTTTTTATGGGGAAAAGGCAGTTTTAAACGTAAACAGTATGAAAGGCAGAGGAACAAAGATCAGCATTCTGATTCCGCTTGGTGAAAAAGGAGTTCAGCTGCGGATGAAATAGGACAGCTGTGATTAAAACAGTGTTCGGATGCAGATTTGAAAAGGATGGAGGAGATAAATGATCAGAGTTTTGGTGGTAGATGACGACAAGCTGGCGAGACAGGGGATTATTGCACTTCTTCCCTGGGCCAACTATCAGATGGAAGTGATCGGCGATGTACAAAACGGAAGAGAAGCTCTGCGTTTTTTGCAGGAAAACGATACAGACCTGGTTTTTGTGGATATTGATATGCCGGAGATGGACGGAATTGAGTTTATGGAGCAGTGCAGTGCCCAAAGGCCGGATATCCGTTTTGTTGTACTGACATTTTATGAAAAATTTTCCTATGCGCAGTCTGCTATACGCCTTGGATGCCTGGAATACATTTCAAAGGCATCCCTGGAATTTACGGATGGTGAAATTTTGCTGGAACGTATTGAGAAAAAGTACAGGGAACGGAACCGGGGACTGGTTCGCGGTAAAAGCAAAGATGAAAAAGTATGGGAGAAAATAAAAGAACAGTGGAACAGCCTCTGGTGGGTTTTTGATACCATGTTTTATGAGGAACTGCTGGAACGCACAAAGGATTGCCATCCGGAAGTGCGGATTCTGGAACGTCTGATGGTAAAATGCATTGGAAAAGCGGATGCCAGGCTGGAACGCCATGAAACAGACATTCCATGGTTTGAGTCCATTGAGGAGGTTTTTGAATGGGTGGAACAAATGCGCAGGGAGTATCGCAGCTGTACATTGGGGAAGAACGAGTTTGGAAGTATGATGAAAGCAGTCAGACGGATTGAGCGTACGTTTACTGCCCCGCTGCACGCTTCGGAGGTGGCGGCGGAGATCGGGATGAGCCGCAGCTGTTTCAGCATGAAATTTAAGAAATATACAGGCATTACGTTTGGAGACTTTGTATCCAAGCTCAGGATTGGAAAGGCAGAAGAGCTGCTTTTGAATACAGAGCTTGGACTGGCAGAAATAGCAGAAAAAAGCGGGTATGAGGACGTTTATTATTTCAGCCGTGTGTTCCGGGAAAAAATGCAGTGCAGCCCTGCAGAATACAGAAAACAGACAGGGAGGCAGAGATGAAAAAAGAAAAGCTGTGGGTTGGATGCCTGGGCCTTGCAGTTCTGGCTTTCGGTATATCCTGGGGCTGGATGCAGGCAGGGGCAGTAAAAAAGCAGGCACGAAGAGAATTACATCTCGGTGTGACGCTGGAAGAAAATACATATTTTCCGGAAGGCGAGACAATGAGTGACAATCAATTCCTGGACCTGATTCGTGAGGAGCTCGGAATCCGTATTGTGTATGACTGGATTTATTCGCCGGAAGAGTTTAACAGAAACATTGACATGCACATTGCATGTGATGCATTGCCGGATGCGCTGCTGGTAAGTGAGGAGCAGTATCTTCAGATGCTGGAGTACGGACAGCTTCAGCCTGTAACGGAGCTTTACGAGCAAAAAGTCTCTGAACAGGTAAAGGCATTTGTAGAAAGCGGAGGAGACGAAATTATAGAGGACGTGAAAAGAGACGGAGAGATGATGGCAATCCCGTTTCCCAATCTGATAGCGAGCAACATCAATGTCATGTGGATCCGACAGGACTGGCTGGACAGACTGGGGCTTAAAGCGCCGCAGACACTGGAAGAAATCATTGAGGCAGGCAGAACGTTTACAGAGAAGCAGATGGGGGGAGCAGGAACCATAGGAATTCTCGGACCAGGGATAGAGGATTCACTGACCGCAGTGGGAAAGTGTTGCTTTGGACTGGGACCGGTTTTTTCTGCTTTTCATGCATACCCCGGGTACTGGATTACGAATCAGGAAGGAAAACTGGTGTATGGGTCCGTGCAGAAAGAGGCGCGGCAGGCATTGGAGGCACTGGCCGGGTTATATCAGTCAGGGGTACTGGATCAGGAGATTTTTTTCCGTGAAAACATACAGGAGATACTGGATAAAGGAAAGGTAGGGATCTTTTTTGGACCGTGGTGGGCAGCAGAACGGCTGCGGGGCGATCTGATTAGCCATAAAAGCAAATGGCAGGCATATGGAGCACCGCTCGATGCAGAAGGAGAATATATTTGCACCATGCCTTCCAATGTGAATCAGTATCTGGTCATCCATAAAAAGTGCAAGGATCCGGAAAGCGTCATTGAGGTGCTGAATTATGGCCTTCAGCTGGAATATGGGTGGAGAGAAGAACGGCTGACAGGGACGAGCATAAAGGCATATCCGCTTGGCTGGGAGCATGATTTTGCAAATGAGCTGGAGTATACATGGGATGTGCTGCATAATATCATGCACGGAAACGAACAGAAAATTGATTTTTCAGGACATAAAATGCTTCAGAGCGATATAGATAATCTGAAAGCGCTGAATCAGTATCCATATGATACGTTTGGAATGGAGGATTATTCAGAAGAAAAAGAAGAGAGCTTTATACGGCTTTTCGGGATAATAAACGGAGTTGGCCCGATTGCGGGACAGAACTATCATCCCGTTTACGATGAGCGCTCCGAACTCGTTGATGAGAGGGCAATAAAACAGAAAGCCCTGAAAACTCTGGAAGAGCAGACGTACGCCAAAATTATTATTGGCCAGGAGCCAATTGAAGCATTTGATGAATTTGTAAAAATATGGGAGGAAAACGGCAATCCAGTTGACAATTGATGCAAAGAACGAAAACAATTTTCAAATCCTGGCGTATAGCCAAAAATAAACCTTAAAAACAAGGACAAATCTCCATGGCAGTTATGAGAAAAAAATCATAAAATAGGCTTACAAAAAAGAAGGAGGTTTGTGCAATATGAATGGAAATGCTAAAAAGAAATCAATGGCCGCATTACTCACACTGACAATGGTTATGGGAAGCGGAAGCGCAGCATGTGCAGCAACAGGCAGCTATCCGGAAGCTGAGCCGCAGGAAGGCGGAGTATGGTATGAGCTGAATGTTGGTACTTTTTTTGACAGCGACGGAGACGGAATCGGTGATTTCAAGGGAGCAGAAAAGAAACTCGGATATCTGGAAGACCTTGGCGTTACCGGAATATGGGTTCAGCCAATCAATAAATCAAATCGTTCGCCCTACAGTACGATTGACTATTATGGACTGAATCCTGCTTATGGAACGATGCAGGAGCTGAAATCTTTCCTTGCTTCGGCAAAAGAAAAAGGAATCCGTGTTGTCATGGATCTGGTTATCAATCACTGTGCGTACAACAATCCGTGGTTTGAGTCCGCACTGGAAGGACCGGTTCTGGAAGACGGAAGCAAGAACAAATACTTCGACTGGTTTAATTTTGTTTCAAAGGATGCAAACTTTGTAGATAAGACTGCTCTTGAAATCCAGGACGAGAGAAATGCTTAT
>CAOJHI010000142.1 GCA_948436005.1 uncultured Lachnospiraceae bacterium | reverse complement strand
GTATTTTTAATCTCCCTGCGTATTAAGGTCAGCGGAAGCATTCGAATCAGGTACGTGACACCGGCCATCACCAGAATATACAGATAAACATTTCGCTCCATCTTAAATCAAATCCTCCATCCTCTGTGATTTGGCAAATCTGCTGTCTTATCCGTCAGCGCTTTGCCCCTTCCTCCTCTTTTATCGGAAAAAGTGATGCCGCTACGCCTGCAATCAGTACCGTTAAAATAATAATCCTGAATCCGGACGAAATATTTCCCAGCATCGGTACTGCGGAAAACAGAAAGCTTGCGCCCATAGATACCAGAATAATACCTGCAAGCACCCGGCTTTCCCGCGCCGGCGGAATCACAACTGCCAGAAACATCCCGTAAAGCGCCACCCCAAGCGCACTCAGAAGCCTGGCTGGCAAAAGATTGCCCGATACTGCTCCGAGAAACGTACCAAACGTCCATCCCGGAACTGCCACACAGATCAAACCATATGTATAAAAAGGACTCAGACTTCCTTCCCGGCACACAGACACTCCGAAGATCTCATCCGTCACTCCATAAGAAACCAGAAAACGGTGCAGAAACGGCATGCCCTTTTCCAGCTTCTGTGAAAGAGAACAGGACATAAGACAATAACGCAGGTTAATAATCAGCTGCGCTGCCGCCATCTCCACAAAAGGAGCCCCGGCCTCAATAATTCCGAGCGCCGCAAACTGTCCCGCGCTTGTCAGATTCGTCAGCGACATAATCACCGCCGCAAGCGTACTGACCCCTGCTTTCCGGGCCATAATACCAAACGAAAAAGAAACGGCCAGATACCCCAGCCCTATCGGCACACCATCCTTCAATCCATATCGAAACTGCCGCATTCTCTGATTCATACAACCTTCCTCCGGACTACTTTTCTCATAAATGATCTGCGGCACAAACACGTTAGCCGCAGACGAGATCTATTTTATCATGCTATAACCGTACCGTCAAATATGCAGAAAAAAACATTTTTTGCATTGACAGCTCCTATATTTCCCCTGTATAATTCAATTCATAGAATATTGGTAGGAAATGGAGGAACACTATGAAAACAATCAAAAAACACCGTGCAAAACTGATCTTTACGCTACTCATGATATGTCTTCTGTCCTGTGCTCTGCCACAATCTGCACTGGCAGATTCTGCCCGTCTTAAATTCAGCGCTAAAACCTCCGGTTCCGGAAACAAAATAAAAGTCAAACGCGTCACCTATGATAAAGATACGGACTATGTTGATTGGAACTATGGCCGGCCTGCTGAAATAGAGGTCGACTTTTCTTCCCGTGTCACCTGGAAACGCGGTGCAAAAGTGACGGTCAAAGACAATAAAGGCAAAACATACCATGCTTTTCTGACGGACAAAGACAGCGACGAATGCGATATCAACATTTTTAAGCTCAAAGAAGGCCGCACCTACACCATCACCATTAACGGCATCAAACGACGCGGCACCACCGGTTACCGCAAGCTGACCATCAAAGTCACAGTTCCGGCTCCAAAACCAAAATCACAAAAAGTAAAAGTGAAAAAAATAGAGATCGACGACGAGGACAATGAAATCGAAATTTCTTTTGCCTCCAAAGTTGACTGGAAAAGAAATGCAAAGATCAGTTCCATCAAAGACAATACAGGAAAAACCTGCAAAGGTTATCTGATTGATATAGATGACGACGAATGTGAAATTTATATTCCGAATATGAAATATGGACGTACCTACACCATCCAGCTTTCCGGTATCAGGGCCAGAGGCGCTTCCTCCTATGGAACCGTAACCATAAAGGTCAGTGTTCCGTCCTGGAGCCAGTTGTCGTAAAGATCCGTTTTCGTCCTTGAACCAGTTATCGTAAAATCAGCAAGTTCTTATTTTTCTGGGAATCACCGCCTGTATCAGCAGGCCGTGGTTCCCTTATTCTCTATTCGCTGCACAGTTCTTTTCACAGCTGCCTGATCATTCTAAAACAAAGCACACTGTTCTCACTTTCTCTTATAAGCAATTACGTATCCATCCACATTATTACCAGACACAAGATACTCACTCTCCGCCGGCAATGGCACGGAAGTGTTCGCTGTAAAGAAAATCTCGTACGTCTCATCCCCGCAGGCCTGAGCAATCGGTGCCAGTTCACTGGTATTGCTCCGCAGCCAGTCTACATATTCTTCCAGGCACAAATCATGCTCATACATGTAGTACGCATGCGGAATACCCACATATCTGAAATGCCACTCTTCATTGCTGATACCCGTAATTTCTGTCTTGCTTGCCTGATAGCGGAGTACAAATCCAAAACGATAAGAATTATCTGCATACCACTCTGCCTCCGCGCTGCTGCTAAAGGTTCCCTCACTGCCATCCTCATAGAAAATGCTGAGATCCATAGCCAGTCCTGTATGATGTTCGCTGTACCCCGGATTTGCCACATAAGCCTTGGCGTATTCCAGATCATACAGATCTGCATATTCCTCATAAAGCGCCTGTTGATCCTCCACAGAACGGTATGCACTGGAAATGCCGGACAGATAGCTTCCGGTCTCTGCCTCACAGGCAGCTATCATCCGCTCAAGCGGTTCCATCACCCTGCCGGCGAGCTGCACCTCCGGCCCGCTGACTGTATAATTTCCCTTCTTTGCTTCTGCCACTCTCACCAGCTGCACGAGCTCCTCATTTTCCTCCACATGATACCGATACTCCGAATTCACCAGTATCAGATCTCCTGTATATTTATCAGCCTCTGACAACTCCAAATGTAATTCCCCGGAATCAGCAGCGTTTGCCTCGGTGTCCTGTAAATTCCCTGATTCATTCGATGCCTTCCCGTTCTTGGCTGCATCTTCCCTGCCTCTGAAACGTATCACTGCTGCAAATACAATTCCTACCAGGACAAACAGCAAAATTATCCCCAGTATCCTTCTTTGCCGCTGAACCCGTTTCCTCCTTTGGAGCCTTGCTTCTGCCCGGCGGTTCTCAATCGACTGTTCCGGCCGCTTTGCAGTGCTCTTTTCTCTATCGTCTCTGTCTCTATTGTCTCTGTTTTCCATATCAATCCCATCCTGAAATGTATTTTCCAAAGTATCTTGATTATACCTGTAAAACATCTATTGTACCTGTAAAATATCCCGCTTATGCAGACAAACAAAAAGGATGCAAATGCGAATCCGGCTGATTACATTTTGCATCCCTTTCCCATTTACTGCTGTACTGCCAAAATGGATATCACAAGATAATCAAAACATTACTGCTAAACTGCCACATTAAAGAGATTGCGCAGCTGATTTGAGATATCGTCACTCGTTGCGTTCAGCATAGCTGCCTCGTTGATATCGGACAGCTTATTCAGTTCCCCATTGCTGTCATTATAATTATATCCGATCGTATAAACCGGCACTTTCATTCCTTCTACGACTGGTGTGATACGGCTCAGGCTGTAGCCTTCGTTCTGCTGTCCGTCCGATAAAACAAACAGCATAAGCTTGGCATCCGGCACCTCTTTTGCCTTCTCCGCAAGCATATTCAGCGCTACCAGCACTGCATCATACGTCGCTGTACCGCCTCCGTCTGATAGGTGCTTCACTTCACCCGAAAAATATGCTTTCTGTGTCGCATCAAACTGTGCAATAGGCAGATTTACCGTCACATTGCTGGCATAGCTGACAAGGCCTACGTAATGATCTGACCCAATGTACGAAGAAGCGCTGATCAGAGAAGCTTTCAGGGAATTCAGCGGAGAACCGCCCATGGAACCGGAAATATCTGCAACAAACACTGCAATGATTGGCTTTCCGCCGCTCTTATTCTTCTTCCATACTTTCTGGGCAGTCAGATAGCCTGTCCCATCCAGTCCCGGATCCTGTGAAACATAATCATCATGACGGTTGAAGCCCTTTTCCGTCGCAAGCTTCTGATTTTCATCTGTCAGACAGTAATCGGTAAACAATTTTGCCGCCTGCTGCTCCTCTTCTGTACAGTAATCAAACGTGTACACCGGATGGTCATGGCGGATACCAGCCGGAATATACTGATAATTTACAAGCTCCGGCGTGTTGATATATGCCTGCTCCTCCATTACCATAGCATTGATAATACCCTTTGAGGCCTGATTACGCAGCACTCCTGTTGTATATGCTACTGGCGGAGAATCTTTCTGATACTCCAGCAGCTTTTCCTGTGCCTTATCTGACAGCGGATTGTTTCCATCAAAAGCCTTCAGCATGGCAGTCAGGATATTTAAGCCCGTACTGGAGGTATATGGATTCGTATAAGCAAAAGTCAGATCACCTGCAAGCGTTGCCTCCAGGACGTTTGCCACCGTGGGATCTTTATACTTTTCAACAAACTTTTCATAAATATCCTTTTTAATCAGAATCCCGCCTGTATTTCCTGCAATACGCTCCTCAATCTGTTTGACCCCAATGCCTGAGGATTTCAGCATTTTCCCCCATGCGTCATTCGACGGGATAAATACCTGCGGATGATAAACACCGGCATTTATGTATGTGACAACTTCTCCTGAAGCCATCTTCCTGACAGAAACCGTAACCTTTTTTCCATTCACCGTCTGCCCGGACTTGTTGAAATCTCTGGCAACCATGTTGATCCAGTCATCCGGCGCGTCAGAGGAAAGCTCTGTCGCTGCTGCAATCTCAATATCAATCTCCCCGTCCCCGCTTACTGTAATCGGAAACGTATCAATATCTGCAAGTGCCTCTGCCTCTGACACATCATCCGAATAAATATCAAGGACAGGCTTCTGTACTGTGGAGGTCTCAACTTTTTTCAGCAGGGAGGTCATCTCCGCCGTCGCATCCTCATAGCTCATCGCTCTCTGGCTGTTCTCCCGCTCAGTCCTGACCGGCTGCTCCTCCGAACATCCCCCAAGAAACATTGCTCCCATCGCCAGCAGACAGAGCCACTTGATCTTTTTGTTTTTTCTCATACTGTTTACCCTCTTTCCTGTCGGCCTCTTTCCGCCGGCCTTTTTCTATAGCCCTCCAGTTACTTAACTCTCCGGATATTTCATCTCGCTTTCAATGGAAGACAAAATTGTAGATTTATAAATATCCAGCATTTCCATACTGTTGTCATCCTCTCCCTGTTTGTTCAGAAACTCCGCAAGCGCAAACAGAAACTCCTGTACCTGTTGAAGCTGCTTCTGTCCGTCTTCATGGCAAATCTGCAGTCTTTTCTCCACCTCACGGACAGCTTCCTCACTGTCATCATCCGCCACATCCATATAGTTCAATACTTTTCTTACATTTTTGCAGAGATACTGTTCCACACGGTCCAGAACATCCTCTGTATTCGCAAGCGCCGCAGCACCGTTTACATCCAGTAAATGGGCAAGCTTTTCCTGATACTCGTCCATAATGCTCATCTGCATCCGAATCTGCAGAAGCTGCTGTGAAAGGCTGTGCCACTTTTCTGCCGCATTTTCCAGCAACAGTTCCTGGAGCTTCTGTGCATCCATTTTCTTAGAGACTGACAAAACCTCTTTATGCTTTTCCTGCTCCCTGAGCAGCTCTTCTTTCCGGACTTCCAGCTCAGCCGCCTTTTCGTCATGTTCCCTTTTCCAGATCTGTCTCCTTCTCCACTCCACACCGTACAGAACGATCATAAGCACACTGAGAACACTTCCGACGGAAAGAACGCCTGTCCGCAGTTTGCGGTAAAAACGGATTCCATGCTGGATAATGATACTGTCTGTCTGAAGATACAGCCAGATGCATGCTGCCGCAAATAGCCCTATGATAAGGATTACATAAATTCCCTTTATTTTCTGTCTTCTGTCCTGCATTGATGCAGCTCCCTTCTCAGTGTACTTTCCAGCCGAGTCACTTCAGCCATATCCTGCATTTGCTCTGAAGCTTTTAAATGAACGTGAATCTCATCCGAATGCGCCAGGAAGCCAGCCAGAATCTCCCGCTTCTGCTCTAACAGCAGGAGATTCTGACCAATCATCTGCTGTGTCACAGCTGTGCTTTTTCTGTATTCGTCCAATCTGGCATCTGCTAAAATATTCCCCGGATCTGCCAAATCATTCACAGAATCTGCCTGCATCCGCCGGGAAGCTGTCTCCTCAGCCTCCATTTCCCGCTGCGCATCCGCCAAATCTGTCTGAATCTGCCGCAGCTTCCTGCCCAATCCCTCGCAGCGCCCAATCATAATCCTGCACTGCATATCGAAAATTTCTTTGGGAGCGGTTTTATATAAGGGAATAATGTACTGATCCATATCATTGCTGATACTCAGCAATTCATCTGCCCCTGCAGCTGCCTGCTGCTGTAGTTTTCTTACATTCATCGTCTCATCACACAATCACTCTTTGCTGTTTCTTTCATTATAGCAGTTTTTTCTTATTGGTCAAACAAATTTGTATACAAGATTCTCTCTTATATCCTATTCTGTCTTTTTATTCATTTTGTCAATCTGACAAGCTCTTCTCAAATGCTACGGTCTGCTCCTTCATAGAAATTTTGCCGACTTTATAACCGTATTCCAGTAATTCTTTTTTATATGTCAGAAAAGAATGGTCAATAGGCACCCCTGCAATTTTCTCAATCTCAGCATAGGTCAGCTTCAAATTTTCTGTTCCGCTTTCTTTCACATACTGCCACAATAAATCATATTTGCTCATTCTTTGCCTCCAAAATCAACACCTTGTATTTTCTTGCTTTCTCAACTGCTTGCTTCCGATGTCTCCTCATATTTCTGTATACAGTTTTTGGTCTGCTTCGCAACGTACAAAGCCCGATCTGCCTGTTCCAAAAGCTCTTCATACCTGCACACCCCATCCGGCACAACCACGTAGCCAATACTCTTTGTTACCGGATAAACTAATGAACCATCCTTCAAAAAACTATATAAAGTCTCCTCCAGAGATTGAAGCTTCGAAAAAGGAACCAGCAGAATAAATTCATCGCCGCCAAAACGTCCCATCAGCGTCTGCTGTGAAAAATGCGCCTGAAGCTGCTTCGCAATATCCAGGAGCACCCTGTCACCTGCTGCATGTCCAAACGTGTCATTAATCTGCTTAAAATCGTCCAGATCCACAATCGCAAGAACATAGGAAGGCTTCGGCTGACTGCACAGGCATTCGCGGCACAGCATTGTAAACGAAGTTTTGTTATACAATCCTGTAAACAGATCCCGCATGCTCTTTTCTCTTGCATCCATAATGTGTTCGTAAAGATTACTCACATTTGAAACCACACCGATCATATTGACAGAACCACTCTCCATGCGATACGGTGTCGCGTGAACCCGGCACCAGATATAATCGCCTGCTGCGGTCCGCATCCGTGCATCATAGATTGCCTGCTCCTCACCAAGTACCTTTTCAAATGCATCTGCCACAACCCCCGCATCCGCAGGATGTACAAAATAATCGGACACCTTCTCCCTATACAGTTCCGGTTCAAGAGAAGCAAAGCGTTCCACATCGCGAAGTATGGTCTCTCCCGAAACTCCATAGATCGCCTCCGCATTCACAAAACCAAGATAAGTCTGCTTCTCAAGATCAACCTCAAATACGCAAAGTCCCGCACTCTTCAGTACAAGTTCCAGATAATTTTTGTAATTAAGTAACTGCAAAATCATTTCCTCCAAATAGTATCATATGCCGGTCATTCCTGAAAATGATAACAGTTATAAAACATTTCTTCAATAACTTAAGAAAACTTTCTTTTTTCGGAGGTGTCTCTACTGTGAAAGAAAATAGAGGACGCCAAAAAATGGCGCACTTTTACAAGCTGTCTCATGGCAGCCTTTAAAAAAGTATTGTTTTAGAGAGCTAAGGAGCCAACTGGGTTTCAGAAAGGATCTCTTCGCTGATAAGTAGTTTTTTAACCTGCTTGATAGCCTTTTCCTTCTGCTTTTCTTTCAGAGGTTGAGGCATATCAATCTTGTATAAATCGGTCGGATTCCATACTTCACCAGTGGACAGCATCTGGTAAATGGCAGTAAGGATCATCCGGGCGACAGCAATGATAGCACATTTTTTACCACGACGTTTCATGATGCATTTACCGTAGTTGTGATATAATCCAGATATGCGCGGACGAGGCGCATACGATATTTGTGGGAATCAGTCATCTGATACCCTCGATGGATTCAATGACACTGTCAGACTTCTTTTAGGGAACGGAGGAGCCTGGAAGCTATTTCTTCGTGGCTGATGGAATTATGAGATTG
The DNA here is from genome assembly GCA_948436005.1 of uncultured Lachnospiraceae bacterium. Lineage (GTDB taxonomy): Bacteria > Bacillota > Clostridia > Lachnospirales > Lachnospiraceae > Choladousia. Next base: position 467 of record CAOJHI010000142.1, on the reverse strand, counting down.
TTCGATCAGGTAGTCAATAACAGATGTAGCTGATTTCCCGAAGATATCGGAAACAACCGAATCTAATGCGACATTACAGACAGTAAGCGCATTCTGATATCTGTTCTTTTCGCTGGAACGGCAGGAAGTCAGCTTGTAACGGTATCTTGTAAATTCACGCAGGATACAGATGGATTTACAGGGGATATAGCTTCCCGGAACCAGACCTAGGCGAAATAAATTCCCAATCCATTTAGAATCTTTCGTATCATCTTTATTACCTTTGACTGCCTTTACCCATTTGGGGTTGGCAATGGTGACGTTGATATCACCCTCCAAAAGGTTGAATACAGGAACCCAGTATTTACTGGAAGGGCTTTATACACATGGATTGAAAATGAGGGAATGCCTAAGCCCCCGGAAAGAATTAATTCATGTCAATACGGCAGAGCATCCCAGAAATCCGTCCCTTGAAGTAAAAATGGATG
>CAOJHI010000141.1 GCA_948436005.1 uncultured Lachnospiraceae bacterium | reverse complement strand
AGTGCAAGATTGTCCATGGACAAACTGCAAGATCGTGAAGGAACCAGAGCAATAACCTTGATTTTCTGCCTTTGGAAAAGATGGTATAGTAATTTTATCAATCCAAAGGAGGATATAGAAACATGAAACGGAATATTTTGAGAAAAAGTGCAGTATTTGCTTCTTTTGCAGCAGCTCTGATGGGAACAGCAACTCTGGCAGGTGCTTCTGAGGCGGCTGATCTGGTTCCTGGCGTAACGGTTGAGGCGGATGAGAACTCTGCTACCGGCTATACGGCGACCTTTGTTTATGAGGCAGCTGACGCAGAACAGGTTCAGCTTCGCGGAGCATTTACGTTTTATTATGATGATCCGGAGATCCGCGGTGTGGAGCCGGAAACGAAATACACTCCGGAAGAGTGGAAAAACGGAATGTTTGAAGCAGGAGACGAATCTCTGACAGTAGATATGGAAAAGGTAGAGGGAACCGATTACTGGAAAGCTTCCATGCCTCTGCCATGCGGACATTATCAGTATGTATTCCTGGAGAACGGGGATGCGGAGACAAAGCTGGAAGACCCGACTAACCCGATGGAAGCATCCGGTGTAGAGAACGGAATGCATTATGACAGAAGTACGTTTTACGTACCGTATGATGCAGAGAAACAGTCTGATTCCATCGACTTTTCCTATATGGCTCCGCGCGAGGACGGGAATTCCGGAACAGTTACTTATGTAAATTATACGGACGTAAATGGAAATCAGGCGCCGCTCGGTATTTACCTGCCGGCAGGCTATGATGAAAACGCAGAAAAGCCATACAAGGTACTGTACCTTTCCCATGGCGGCGGCGGAAATGAAACAGACTGGTTTGCAGGCGGCAGCGTAGATTACATTTTTGACAACCTTATTGCAGGCGGAACAACAGAACCGGTTGTGCTGGTATGTATGAACAATACTGCTTATGAGTGGGATTTTGAAGTAATCGTGAACAACCTGACCAAGAATATCATTCCGTTTGTAGAGGAAAATTATCACGTATCAAAGGATGCATCTGCGCGTGCATTTGCAGGGCTTTCCATGGGTGGTATGACTACGACGAACGTATTGTTCCGTGCACCGGAGGAGTTTGGTTATGTAGCTATCATGAGTGGTGCAGACGTTGCCTTTGACGTATCAACCGCGGATATGGATGCAGTAAAAGCGACAAAGATTATGCTTGGTGCAGGCATCTATGATTTTGGCCTGATTCGTGAAGTTCCGGAAGGAGAGACAGACGGTTTCACAATTACCGGTCTGAAGGCCGTTCTGGATGAAAACGGTGTTTCTTATGACTGGGAAGAGGCATATGGTTCCCATGACTGGAATACATGGCCGCAGCTGATTAAGGTATTTGCAGAAAATTATCTGTGGAAATAAGGATACAGAGCAAAGCGCTGTGTGGCGGAAAGGTTCACACAGCGCTTTTGGCATCTCCGGATGTTCCACAGTAGATATTTTTATGGCAGTATGCTAAGCTTGAGTGGAGGAAACGGAGGAACACAGATGAAGTATTTACGAAGAACAGTATTGTGCTGTCTGGTGGTTTTGGCAGGCATATTTCTGCCTGCCCTGAATGTGAGAAAAACAGATTATCCGGAATATGACAGGAGATTTGTGTTTGTCTGTCCGCTGCAGTGGACACTGGTGGCGGATGGAATGAAGGCGGCTGACCGGGAATATGGAACGAATACAAAGCTGGTCGGTTCTTCTTATCTGAATCTTGATACGCAGATCAGCCAGATTGAGAATGCCATCCGGACAAAGGCAGACGGCATTATCACTGCCGCAGTAAAAGAATCTGACGCACTGCGGCGGGTGATTCAAAAAGCAAGGGATTGTGGGATTCCTGTTGTACTGATTGACAGCGATTTTGAGGGGAGTAAAAGAAACTGCTATATCGGAACCAATAATTACGAAGCCGGTTATCTGGCAGGAGTGGATCTGGCGGAGGCGGCAGAAGGGAGCGCGCAGATTGCAATTGTTGTCTCAGAGATGGATGCACCAAATCAAAAAGAGCGGGTGGAGGGATTTTATGAAGTGATTGACAGGTATCCGGATATGGAGGTTGCAGAGATTTTGGAATGCCACTCTGACCGTTTGGAGCTGGCGGAGAAAATCCCGGAGCTTCTGAAGACAAGGCCAGAGATTGATGCGCTGTATCTGACGGAAGGCTATGGGGGCCTGACAGTAGGCGGCATGTTAAAAAACGGGACAGAATATCCGCAGAAGATTTCGATTGTTGCGTTTGATGCATTGGAGCCAACGCTTCATTTTGTAAGAGAGGGAACGTATGCTTCTGTGATTGCGCAGGATATGTTTGAGGAAGGATATCTGGCAGTAAAGACGCTTTGCCAGATTCTGGACGGCGAGACAGTAGAGGATACGATTTACACGGGGTCCCTCAGCGTGAAAAAAGAGAATTGTACAGAATATCAGGCAGGGGGAAAGGAAGAATTTGAGTGGTATATGGAATAAAAGAAGCGCAGGGAAGCGCAATACGATTCAAAACAAACTGACAGAATACCTGCGTATGGTGCTGTGGTTTCTGACACTTGCGGTAGTAACAAATATCGGTTTTGGGATTATGTCGAATCTGAATATTATGAAGGAAAATGAGACGCTTTTACAGGTGGATCATTTTTTTGAACTGCTTTCTGATGAGGAGGCGCGGCTGTTTGGCCAGACGCTCAGTATTTACGAGGCAGATCCCATGGAATTGAGGGAGCACTGCGAAGGACTCTGCGTCAGTCTCGGACAGATCAGGGAATACAGGATCAGCACAGAATTTCAGAGAGATACAGAGGATCTGACTGTTTTACTGGAGGAATACAAAGAAAAGGTCAGCGTGATAGCAGATAATTTGGGAGAACAGAAGAATCAGAGTCAGAATGTATATTTGTTGAATGAACTGCGAGGCATTTATGAGACAATGAGCAGCTATTATGCGCCCCTGTCCCGCCAGGTAATCAAAAATGAAAGGCGTATGGCAGAGAAAATGTGGCAGCGTATGTTGCTCTATATTGTATTTCTGATTGTTACACTTTTGCTGTTCATTACTTATATGGTTCTGCGGACACTGGAAATTACAAGGGCGATTACCGGGCCGGTCCATGAATTGACGAAACATTTGGAAAACATTGATTTTCTGAATCCGTCTGTATCAGAGTCACTCCCCCTGCGTGCGGAGTATCATGAAGAGATTAACCAGATGATTCGCGTTTATAACGAAATGCTGGAAAAAACGCAGAAACAGGTTTTAGAGCATGAGGAACTGATGAATACAAAGCTGCTTTTGCAGCGGCAGGAGCTGCTTAATTTGCAGCAGCAGATTAATCCGCATTTCCTGTTTAATACATTAAATATGATTTCGCAATCTGCTTACATAGAAAACAGCAGGCAGACCGTTGGATTGATTGAGACAACGGCCAATCTACTGCGCTATTCCCTGGATTATTCGGATAAGGAAGTTACCTTGCAGAGGGAGATTGAGGCAGTAGGGAATTATGTTCAGATTCAGGAGCAGAGGTTCGGGGACAGAATTTTATTTGTTTTTGATCTGGATGAAACCTTTCATCAGATACGGATGCCCAGCCTTACGCTGCAGCCGTTGCTGGAAAATGCGGTCGTGCATGGAGTAGGGATGTATGGAAGCGGAGGGGAAGTAAGGATCAGAACACGTTGGGACAGAGAGGCGGGGTTTGGCCTGGTCAGTATTATAGATAACGGCGTGGGCATGGATGAGGAGGCAAGAAAGGCTGTGGACATACGGATGCGCCAGTACGAAAACAGGAGCAGCCGTATTGGCCTGGCGAATGTTTATTTCCGGCTCAAGCTTTTTTTCGGACAGAAAGCAGATATACGGATTTGCAGTGAACCGGGCAGAAGGACAGAATTTACGTTACTTCTGCCGTATGAGGATGAGGAGAAAAAAGGACATGTATACACTGGTGATTGCGGATGATGAAATGTTTGAGCAGAAGGCATTACAGAAGATGCTGCGGGAATCCTGCCCGGAAATCCGGGTACTTCCCGGGGTGTCAAACGGACTTGAGCTGGTAGCATGTATGGAGCGGGATCAGCCGGATATCGTTGTGCTGGACATTAATATGCCGGTATTGAGCGGGCTGGATGCTCTGGAAATTCTGCGGCTGAAGAAGTGTGAGGCAAAAATTCTTCTGGTCACAGCGTACAGTAAATTTGAGTATGCACAGCGGGCGATGAGCTTTGGCGCGGAAAATTATCTGCTCAAGCCGGTGAATGAAGCAATGTTTATCCAATCAGTCAAAAAGATCTGCGCTGGGCTGGATAAGGAGAGACACCATAAAGAGAGCCAGGATAGTGGGCTTTTACTGGATTATCGGGAGAGGCTGGAGCAGGAGCTGATCTCGGATATTCTGCTGGGTGATGTCAGCATGGACAGCATACAACGGTATCAGGAGCTTGTACACCTTCCATTTTGGGGCGCTTATGCAGTTACGGTAAAGGCAGAAGGAATTTCGGAGGAAATGGCACGCGACAGCTACCGGAATATTCTGCATGAAATAAAACGCGTCAGTACCTGTTTTGGGAAAGTCTACAGGGGCTTTCTGGCAGTATGTCTCTTTCCGGCAGAGGGGGAGGGCGGACAGGGCAAAATAGAGGAGATTATGTCCTGTGTCAGGGATAAACTTGGCACAGTAGAATGGGATAAGATAGCAGTCGGCGTGGGAAATTGGAAATATACGTTTGAAGAGCTGATCGACAGCATGCGGGAGAGTCAGATCGCCCTTCGCGGAAGCAGCGGCGGAGCGTTTTGTTTCTATGAGGAGCGGAGAATTGTTTCAAGCTATAAAAAGGAGCTTGAAGAATGTCAGGTTTTGTTGGCGCAGAAGCATTTGACAGAGTTTTGTGCTGCCGTTGAGCGGTTGTTTGTAAGAGCATATGAGAATGAGATGCCCCTGCAGTTTTTGCATACTGTTGCGTGGCGTATGATTAGTGAGGCGCAGGAGGACGGCTGTTTTTATCACAAAGAGGTCTGGAATTGCTGGCCGGAAATTCAGGGGCTCAGTACAGCGGCAGAGCTGTGTAATTATCTGAAAGAGTGGGGCCGGACAAGGGAAGAGAAAACAGACCAGGCCCAGGCTGAGAATCCCCATATCCGGGAGGCAGTCAATTTTATGCTGGGGCATTATATGGAGGATCTTTCGCTGGAGATGACGGCAGAAAGAACACGCATCAGCAGCTTTTATCTGAGCCGTCTGTTTAAGCAGGAGTTTAGAAGAACTTTTCTGGAGGTGCTCACGGATATCCGTTTTTCAAAAGGAATGGAGCTTCTTTATTGTACGAAAAAAACGGTACAGCAGATCAGCCAGGAAACGGGATATGGGAACGTGTCATATTTTTACCGGCTGTTTAAGAAAAAAATGGGGATGACGGCAGGTGAGATGAAAGAATATCTGCAGAATTTGTAATCAGAAAAGTTTTTTATTATTTAAAAATATGTTAATTCATCACATTTCCCTCACAATTTTATGATTGATTAATTACAGAAAGATTACAAAAGTTTTTCGATAAAGTAAAGAATAAACATTACGGAACGATATGGAGATTGGATACACCTTTTTGCAATTTTTTCGAAATGATACAAGTGAGGGAATGGGATGGAAAACAAAGGACAATTTGAAAATATCAGGATTTTGCTGGTGGAGGATGAGGAGAAGCTGCGGACTACGATTCAGGATTATCTTGAAATGAACGGCTATGAGGTGGAAGCTGTGCAGGATGGGACAGCTGCGATGGAGCTGTTCGGACGGGCAGAAGAGAACTGGCCGCAGTTTATTTTGCTGGATATCATGCTTCCGTTTGTGGACGGCTTTGAGATACTGGAGAAAATACGGGAGAAGTCGGATGTTCCGGTGATTATTCTGACAGCGCGGTGCAGTGAGGAAGATCAGCTTCGCGGATTTTCACTCGGAGCAGATGATTATCTGGTAAAGCCGTTTTTGCTGTCTGTATTGAAAGCTCACATAGAAGCTCTTTTGCGCCGGGCAAGCGGCGGGAGTCGGAGAAAGACTTACGGCGTTCTGGCGATTGACCGGAAAGCACATAAGGTGTATCTGGAGGGCGAGCTTTTGATTTTGACGCCAAGAGAATACGAGGTGCTGGCTTTTCTGGCAACGAATGAAAAAATTGTGCTGACCAGAGACCGGCTGCTTGATGAGATCTGGGGGATTGATTACAATGGTACCGACCGCTCTGTTGACACAATTATCAAGCAGCTCCGGCTCAAGCTCGGGAAAGCAGGACGTTATATTGATACGATTTATGGAACCGGTTATCGGTTTGAGGTAAAAACGGATGAATACAATTAACAGGCGGCTTTTTGTGATGATTGTCCTGCTCCTTACCGTGATTTCGGGAGGAGCGGGTATTCTTTATGCCTATGGCGCCCGGGCACTCTATATTTCAGAGCAGAAGAAAACGCTGGAAGAAGTATATGGGCTGCTTTTGCAGGAAAATATAGCCGAGCTTTGTGAACGGGAAAACAGGTTAAAGGATGAGGCGGCTGAGGATGAGTGGGAAGAGCTTTCCGGTGGGCTGCTGGAGGAATATGAAAATAGTAATCTTCGTTTTCGGATCCGGGATGAGAACTATGAGCTTTTATATGCGACAAATAAAACTGCGCAGGTGCGAAGCAAGGAGAGTGCTGCAACACAGAATGCCCGGCTGATGAAACTGTATTCAGAACAGCCGAAGGCAGAATATGACGATAAGGTGAGCGGAGGGCGTGTGGTTCTCAGAGGAAAGCACGTCTGGGATGAGGAGACCTATTATATTCTGATTACGGAATCGGCAGCTCAGATCAACCGCAGTACGGAATATGCCCAGCGGGTACTTTTGCTGGTACTCATGGCTTTTCTTGTGCTGGGGGCTTTTTTGGTACGGATTATTTCAAGAGGAATCGGCCTGCCGGTGGAGCAGGCGGCCCGGGCGGCAAGGAAGATCGCAAGTAAAGATTTTTCAGAACGTGTGGAAAAGACAACAAAATACCGTGAGTTGAATGAACTGAGTGACAGTATTAACCTGATGTCCCAGCAGATTCAAAATTATACGAGGGATTTGGAAACGTTTAATCAGCTTCTGCAGCAGGAGAATCTGCGGCGGGTAGAACTGGAACAGCACCGGAAGCGTTTTGTGAACAATGTTTCACATGAGTTGAAAACACCGCTTGCTATTATTTCCGGTCAGGTGGAAATGCTTCCGATGATTCATGATGCCGGAAAAAGAGAGGATTACTGTAATTCTGTTATGGAAGAAATCGGGCGGATGAATGATATGATTCAGAGTATGCTGCAGATTTTTTCCGTGGAGCAAGGGCTTGAGGATATTTCAATGGAACAGCTGGATTTGGGACAGCTGGCCGGGGAGGCATTCGCAGAATTTACTCCTCTGTTTGCACGACAGGAGCTTCGTGCAGAGTTTGAGGGGGCCAAAGAGGGTGGAACCGGCGGAGCGTCCGGAGATTGCAGAGAAAACGGGAGGATTTGCGTAGCATCCGGGAATTGTAATGGGGACGGAATCAGGAGAGAGCGAAAGCGCAGCATGATTCTGGGAAACAAAGAGAATTTGCGCCGGGCAATGAACAATTTTCTGATGAACGCTTACCGCTATGCGCCAAAGGGAAGCCATGTGAATGTTTCGGTCGCAGAGAGTGGAAACTATATTATTTTTTCTGTCTACAATGACGGTTCTCAGATTTCTGAAAAGGATATGGAACGGCTGTGGGACAGCTTTTATCAGGGCAGTGAGAGCAGCGGTCAGGGGACCGGCCTGGGCCTTTATATTGTGAAAAGTATTGTGGCACAGCATGGAGGAGTCTGCGGAGCAGAAAATCAGAAAAACGGTGTGGAGTTCTGGTTCGGGATTCCGAAAACAAGAGATACAAAATAAAAGACATTATTTCGGTCAGGGCGTCATACATTCTAGGGAAAGGATGTGAGCGCTGGTGTCGGAATACAAACGTTTTATCGCTTATTTTTATGAGTACATAGATGGAAAAAGGCAGAGAAATGCCGGATTTGCCAAAGTGGAGCTGCGAAATGGAATGTGGCGGCTTCTGTTTCGGATGAATACAGGAATTTTGCTGGAACAGCCGATACAGGTATATGGTTTTGTCAGAGTGGACAAATTGCTGCTGGGCGTGCCGATGGGGAGAATTCATCCGGACAGGCAGAATATGGAGGACTGGGCTTATCGTGCCAATACGCCGATCGGAGAGAGCGGTTACGGCCTTGAGGATTTGTCTGGAATCCACATCATGGACGGAAGCGGACGCAGTTTCTGGACTGTCTGGGATGATGAGCAGCTGCAGCCGGAGCAGTTTGTTCTGAAACTGCCGGAGGAAGATCGGCAGGAGTTAGGAGAGCAGCAGGAAGCAGCACTTTCAGCAGGAGGGCATCAGGAGGCAGTACCGTCAGCAGGAGAACAGCAGGAAGCAGAGCAGCCGGCAGTAGGGCGGCAGGAGGCAGGGGAGCAGCAGGAAGCGGTATCGTCAGTAGGGGAGCAGCAGGAAGCAGCACTGTCAGCAGTAGGGGAGCAGCAGGCAGTACTGTCAGCAGGAGGGCAGCAGGAGGCAGCACCGTTAGCAAGAGAGCGGCAGGAAGCAGCACGGCCAGCAGTAGAGCAGCAGGAGGCAGCACTGTCAGCAGGCGAGCAGCAGGAAGCAGCACTTTCAGCAG
>CAOJHI010000140.1 GCA_948436005.1 uncultured Lachnospiraceae bacterium | reverse complement strand
TGTGTAATCACCCGGAACCTCCATTCCAAGCGCTTCACACACTGCTTTATTATACTCTTTCGTAAACTTCGGCGCATACTGAATCGGCATTTCTGAAATATCCGCTTTGTTTTCCAGAATATCTGCCGCCATTTCTCCGGTCACATAGCCAAGCTCATAATAACTGATCGCCAGAGTCGCAATGCCACATGCTCTGCAGCAGCCCTCGTCGCCCGTCACAACCGGAACACCGGCTGGTCCGCAGATATTTGCAATCAGCTCCGCATTCGCTGCAGCCGTATTGTCAGTCGGAACATAAATGAGATCGCTTTCCATAACTGCTTTATTTACGACCGAGCTGACATCATTGGAATCCAGAAATCCGTACGCAGTACAATCATACCCCAGCGTCTCAAGCTCCTGTGTCATCACATCTATCTGATACTGTGAATTCGGTTCAGCCGAACAATAGAGCAATCCGACTGTTTCATAATCCGGGAACAACTCCTGTATCATAGCTGCCTGTCCGTCAAGCGGCGCCAGATCTGAGGTGCCTGAAACATTTCCTCCCACAACACCATCAAAATCCTCCTGCGACAACGCCACCGCATAATTTGTAACAGACGTGCCGAGAATCGGTATCTCACTCGTTGCCGTCACCGCTGCCTGAAGCGCAGGCGTCGCATTCGCCAGAATCAGATCAACCTCTTTTGCAATAAATCCATTCATGATAATCGGGCACGTATGGGAATCCCCCTGTGCGTTCTGCTCATCAAAAATCACCCGCTCCCCCAGTCGTTCCTGAAGTGCTGCTTTGAACCCCTCTGTGGCTGCATCCAGTGCCTCGTGCTGTACATACTGGCAAATCCCCACAGTAAATGGCTCCTCTGTTTTTGCCTCAGCCGCACCTGCACAAACACTCATCAATCCCGACAGCATAGCCGCTCCGGTCACAACCGCCCAAAACTTCCTTTTATCAAAAATACCGTTCCTTCTCTTCATCCCATCTCTCCCTCTCATGATCCCAATCTTGTTTTCACACAACTAACGGCATGTTCCATGCCTTTTATCGAAATCTGCGTTGCAGCTTTTCTATTACTATATTATACTTATTTTGTGTGGTGAAATCAATGTCTGGGAAGAAAGGCGTCAAAATTTTAATTCGCCTGAGCTTCCTGAAACACAGCAGATACATCCTTTCAGAATGTTTCTCAATGATCTACAAAACGGAGGTCCCCATGGATTTTAAAAACCTGAACACATTCATTTACACTGCAGAGCTTTCCAGCTTCACACAAGCTGCGGAAAAACTCGGTTACTCTCAGTCTACTGTATCGTTTCAGATCAAGCAGCTTGAAAATGAACTCGGCGTCTCCTTGTTTGAGCGCATCGGCCATACGGTTTCTCTTACAGACAAGGGCTCTGAAGTTTTGCGCTATGCGCATCAGATGAACCAGCTACTTCAGAAAATGCAGGAAACCACACAGCCGCATCAGGAAGTCCACGGCCACATCCGGCTTGCCATGGCCGATTCTCTCTGCGGTGTGATTGCTGATACGCTCTTCGGGCATCTTCGGACACACTATCCCGGTATCACTGTAAAAATCATCACAGCAGGAACAAAAGAAATGTTTCGCCTTCTTGATCAGAATGAGGTGGACTTTGTATATACGCTCGACAACCATATCTATAATACAGACTACATTATTGTAAAAGAAGAAAAAGAAGATGTGCATTTTGTGACAGGCGCTGATAATCCGCTTCGGACTGCCGCTGCATTAAGTGCAGCAGATCTGACGCATGAGCCCTTTATCCTGACTGAAAAAGGGATGAGCTACCGGCGCATCATGGATGAAAGGCTGGCCAGCGAATCGCTTGAGATAAAGCCTGTCTTTGAAATGGGAAACACGGATCTGATCTGCCGGATTCTTGAAAAAGCAAGTAACTTCATTTCCCTTTTGCCGGACTACGCGACTGCATCTGCTGTGCGGGCGGGAAAACTGGCTTACCTGGACGTGAAAAATTTCGAAATTGATCTCTGGGCCCAGCTTCTCTATCACCGGGACAAATGGGTCTCGCCACAGATGGAAACCATTATAGCATTGTTTACAGATGGTCTGCCAGGAGGTTTTTCCTGATACAACATATAGGAAAATTGTGAATTTATATATTTATTTGTTTTTTCTGTCTCTTATTTTATCTGATTTTTATAATACTTTTATAATCTTCCATCCGTGTTTTGAGGACAAAAAAAACAAGTAAACAGGTCTCACTGTGATTATTGTCACCGTGCTTCCGGAAAGTGGAATTTATAATTAAATTACTACATTAGATGAATACTACGCCTGAAGTTGCCTGAGTGTAAAATTTCACTCCGCAGTTTTGTTGCGCAGTATTTTAATTCACGGAGGTATCGGAGTATGAAAAAAAGAAATTCAGCAGTATTGGTATTAGGAGCAGCCGTTTTCGGAATGCTCGCAAGCACAATGCCTGCTTCGGCAGCAGCAGCTGAGGCGCCGTCATTCGTGGCGTATGAAAAAGAATGGCCTGCACCAGGCAATGAAGTGGCAAATATTATTTATGACACAGACATCGCTGACGACGTTGACGATGCCGGAGCACTCGCTATGCTGCACGCTTATGCAGACGAAGGACGCGCAAACATTCTTGCGACACTGTGTAACAGTACCTGTATTTACGGAGCATCCTGCCTTGAGGCAATCAATATCTACTATGGCCGTCCGGAAATCCCGGTTGGAACATACAAGGGAGACACTGTACTGACTCCGGACAGCTACTATTACTGCAAACCGGTAACTATGAAATATGAAACCACCTTACGTGACGGCTCTGATGCAAAAGATGCGGTTGCAGTATACCGCGAAGTACTGGCTGCACAGCCGGACGAGAGCGTAACGATCGTTTCCGTAGGTTTCCTCTCAAACCTGACAGCACTTCTGAACTCTGAGCCGGACGAATACAGTGATCTTGACGGCGTGGAGCTGATCCGCCAGAAAGTAAAACTGGTTTGCTGTATGGGCGGAAATTTCCAGGATTTTGATACTGCTGAATTTAACTTTATGTGTGACCCGGCTTCCGCACAGCTTGTTGCTGACAAATGCCCGGCTCCTGTCGTATATACGGGCGGAGAGATCGGTTCAAAGCTTGGCACAGGTTCCCGCCGCTACGAAATGGAACTGGACAACCCGGTTCGTATCAGCTACGACGTTTACCTCACCGACGAAACCGGCGAATGTACACGTCCGAGCTGGGACCTCACTGCTGTTATGTATGCAGTAGAAGGCCTTGGTGATTACTGGACTCTGGAACGTGGAAACGTAACCGTATTTGATGATGGTAAAGACGCATTCGAAAAGAATGAAGAGACCGGTTCAAGAGCATTCCTTGTAGAGAAAATGGATCCGGCTGACGTTACTGCAAGACTTGACGAAGTGATGCTTGGAGCAAAGAAAAACAATCCGAATGGAAAAGACATCTCCTTCATGGATAACTGCAACTGCCGTATCCGTTACGCTGGCGGCGACAGAAACTGGGGCAACTGGAATGGCAATGATATGAACTTTGCAAACGCTCCGGGCGCTACCATGGAATTTACCTTCACAGGTACAGGCCTTGACCTCTTTGGCGGCAAAGGTCCTGACCAGGGCAAATTTACTGTAGAAATTGACGGACAGCAGATGGATGAAGTAGATACCTACGATGCGGTAGAAGAACCTACCTGCTGTATCTACTCTTTCAGAGAACTTGAGCAGGGCGAGCATACCTTCAAGCTGACTATCCTGGAAGACAAGAATCCGGAAAGCAGCGACACCTTTGTTCGCATTGACGGCGTAAAGCTTATTAAATAAAATATTGACTGCCTTCTTAAGACCGGAGCCCCGCTGTAATTTGTCAGCGGGGCTCCGGTTTCTGTCATAATAAAATTTATAAGCATAACCTATATGTTCCAAGCATTCTTTTCACGCAGTCCTGTATTTCTCCAATTTTCTCCAGACAAAAAGTTCTTCCCAGACCTGCATCCAAGCCAACCTGCAGCAAATCCCGCTCAGACGGATCTTTGCCGTTCCCATTTACTGATGTGGTATGTTCACCATAATAAGTGTTGCTGTACGTCAAATCATAAGCCGGACTCAAGTGCCACTCATCCAAAGTATCGTTGTACAAAAATGTAAAATTTTTTGAATGATCGTCCCGATTATGCGCAAATACATTAAAACACATTCTTGCAAACATCTGCTCCAGATCCTTTTTAGAATCTCTGGTCAGAATCTTTGTAAGCTTCATCAGACTGTGATAGTCCATACTTGGTTCCTCAAAATTCAGCTCCAGCAGTGCTGCTGCTGTCAGCATATGAATTCTCTGTGTACCGTTTCGGTCAAAACGCTCCGTGCCAAAATACCCTTTACATTTCTTTGATGGAAACAGTCTGGTTTCTGTCATTTGAATTCCACATGCAACGGCACATTGCGCATACTCGTATTCCATAACTCCTGATTCAACAGGATCCACCTGCGCCGGAAATTTTATGATCCATGATTTTCCATCAAGTTCCGTCATAATCTTTGGTCTGGCGCCTCCGCTTGTACCACCCAATACATACAGTCGGTCCAGTTCTTCCGAATACTCAGCATTTAAAACCTTTTCACACTCTTCCGCCATTTTGTCCAGATCCATAATCTGAGCCTGATTGCCAATCTCAATTTCCGGCCGGTAAGTCAATGCACCCATGCCGGAATTTCCCACAATCGCCAGCCGGTCCAGAGGGGTCAATTTCCCGGGATCCACACCATTCTTTTTCAAAATACGATTCAACAGAATATTTCCCCAGGCATCCGGCAGACTATCTGCAAATACCCCAAACATTCCTGAAAAGTGCTGCTTTACAGGTACAAAAACTTTCTTTTCCAGTGGTAAAGAAAAGGGACTGATAGCAAAGCCGGTCTCCAGCCATTCATCGTCATACGCAAACGCCGCTTTCCCCTCTCTGGTCATAGCCATTGTACCAACACACTGATCTTTGAAATACACATGCAACACCTTAACGGGTTTCATTTATGACCTCCTCTATGCTGTTGTACGGGACCTCCGTAAATAATCCACGGATTTCCTCTGTACAGCCAAGAGCAATCGCTATTTTAGTCAGCGACAGCAATGAAATCATCCCTGTATTTTCAAAACGTTTAATAGAACCATAACTTACTCCACATTTTCTGCTTAATTCTTCCTGTGAAATTTTTCTTCGTCTGCGCAGATTGCGAATTCGGTCAGCGAGCTTTTTATCAATCTCTTCGGCAGTCTCCCACTGAAAAACGTTCATTTTCTCACCCCTTATATCGGATAATATATTATCTATATATTGACGAAAATATCAATTATATATATTATATTATCTATTATAATTTATTGTATCCCAAACATCAATATACGATTCATACTTTCTATTGACAATTTATTCTTGTGAAATATCTTTCTGAATGCCTCGAATATGTTGTATTTTAGGGCACCAGCAGCTCCAGCAGTTCTTCCCGGCTCATGCTGCCAAGCTGTCCTGTCTCGCCTCCGATCACCTGCTCCGCCAGATCTTTTTTGGTCTCCTGCAGCTTCTGTATTTTTTCTTCAATCGAATTTTTTACCAGCAGCTTATAAACCGTGACCTTTTTCTGCTGTCCAATCCGGTGCGCACGGTCTGTAGCCTGATTCTGGACTGCCAGGTTCCACCAGGGGTCATAGTGAATAACCACGTCCGCTCCGGTCAGATTCAGCCCAACACCGCCCGCTTTCAGGGAGATCAGAAATACCGGGGTATTGCCCTCGTTGAAATCCCGCACCAGCTGAAGCCGTCTTTCCTTCGGCGTGCTGCCTGTAATCGTATAATATGCAATCCCCGATTCATCCATCGCCTTTTGCAGAATTTCCAGCATGGATGTAAACTGGGAGAAGAGCAAAATACGATGGCCGCCGTCCATGGCGCTGCGCATCAGTTCCAGCGCAGCTTCCAGCTTTGCCGCACCGCCGCGGTAATTTTCAAAGCACAGCGAAGGATCACAGCAGATCTGCCGCAGTCTTGTAAGCTCTGCCAGAATTTTTATTTTGTTTTTGTTAAATTCCTCTGCACTCTGTCCTGCAAGCCCTTCCTTCATGTGAAGTACCTGACCGTCATAAAGCTTCTGCTGCTCATCTCCCAGACGCACATAGCGGATTTCTTCCAGCTTTTCAGGCAGATCTTTCAGCACATCCTCTTTGAGCCTGCGCAGAATAAACGGGCCGGCCATTTTCTGCAGCCGTTTCATGATATCCTCATCACCGTTTTTCACAATCGGCAGCTCCATCTCCCTTTTAAACACATCATAGCTGTACAAAAATCCCGGCATCAGATAATCAAAAATGCTCCACAGCTCGCTTAAGCGGTTCTCAATCGGAGTCCCCGTCAGTGCAAAACGCGTCTGACTTTGGATTACTTTTACGGCCTTTGCCGCTGCTGTTGTGTGATTCTTGATATACTGCGCCTCATCAATAATTTCATAATGAAAGGTATGACCCTCATATTCTGCAATATCCCGCTTCAGCAGATCATAGGAAGTGACCAGCACATCCACGGACTCACTGCCCGCAATTTTACTGCGCCGTTCCTCCTGCGTTCCCGTCACCAGCAATACAGAAAGCTCCGGCGCAAACCGGGCCAGCTCCTCCCCCCAGTTAAAGACAAGCGAGGCCGGGCATACAACAAGCGACGGCCTGCGCGACTGTGCCCCCGTACCTGCAGCCCGTTGCCGACCTGCCTGCAATTCCGTGCCCGCTGCCTGTTCCCGGCCGGCCTGCAATTCCGTGCCCGCTGCCCGTTCCCGGTCGGCCTGCAATTCCGTGCCCGCTGCCCGTTCCTGATCTGCCTGCAATTCCGTGCCCGCTGCCCGTTCCTGATCTGCCTGCAATTCCGTGCCCGCTGCCTGTTCCCGGCCGGCCTGCAACGCTGTATTCGCGGTCTCCTCCTGCTTCGCGGCCAGCAGCACTGCAATAACCTGCAGGGTTTTCCCGAGCCCCATATCATCTGCAAGAATACCGCCAAAATTCCATGCTTCCAGTGTGCGCAGCCATTTATAGCCTTCTTTCTGATAGTTCCGCATGATTCCGGAAAGTCGCTCCGGTTCTTCGAAGTCCGCATCCTTTACTGTTTTAAAGCCTTTTACCACTTCACGGAAATGGCTGTCCCGGCGGCTGTATACACCTGCATTTTCCTCCAGCAGTTTGTCAAGATACAGCGTACGGTACATTGGAAGCCGTAAATTTTCCTTGGTCAGCTCCTTCGGTTTTAAATGCATGGTGTCCATCAGCTCGGAAAGCATCGCAAACGACGTATCCTCCAGATTGACAAAAGCACCGTCCTTCATGCGATAATACTTTTTCTTCTGACGGTACATGGAAAGCAGCTCCAGAAGCTCTTCCTGCGGAATATCCTGCGTCAGAATCTTTAAATCCAGCATTCCGGAGGATACGGAAACGCCTACTGATACCCGGACGCGTTTTACGACTCGGTAATTCAGGAACCGCTTTGTACACTGTACCTCTCCGAGCTCCATCAGCTTGGAAACGCCGTTTTCCATTACCTGATAGATCCGTTCTTCACTGCCGTCACAGTGCATGGTCATCTTTTCCCAGTCAACAGCCGGAAACCATTTTGAGGTCAGATAAACAACCTCTTCCTCACGTCCCGTATCCCGATACGGCTCGATTCCCCTGAAATCCCAGGCCGCCGCTTCCAGCACAGACAGCTCTTCTTCCCCATATCTCGCAGAAATACGGCAAAAAGCATTATCATCCTCCACATCCAGATAAAAAACAAACTGAACCTCCGGAGGCAGGTAAGCATGAAAATTTTCCGGTTCTGTCTCTGAAATATCCACAATTTCCTGCAGCCCGGGCAGAACCCGGTAATAAAATTCTGCCATATGATTCCTGCCGACCTCAAACGAAAAACTGTCGCCATCTGAAATCTCGGAAAGAGGTTCTATTTTTTCCAAAAAATCCTTTCCGACCCGGCAAAGCTTTTCCCCGTCAATATAATAGCCTGTTTCTCCGCCGAGATACAGCTCCGGCAAGGTTCCGTTCACCGTAATACCGTGGAATTCCTTATCATTTTTTATTCTTTTCCGGGAAATCTTCATCGTCACACGCGGGTTTCCCACGCTGCAGAAAAGCTGCTGCTTTTTCTTCTGCCCTGCGTCTTTGTCTTCAAATTCCACCGGGGTTTCCCCGAGAAGACTGTAGAATTCATCCAGCCTCCATCCAAATAAAGCCAGCGCACTTCCAATTCCAGCCCTCCGGTACGCCTGATAATCATGGCTCTGCAAAAGCCGCTGGCCAAACGCCGTTTCCTCCTGCACAATCCGGTTAATAAAGTGTACCCACTCCTTACCCTTCTGCGTAAAACTGCTGATACTGTGATTCAGCTCTGTATTCGAACCGTAAACCAACGTTGCATTATCCCTGATTGCCTGGCAGAATTCATCCAGCTTTTTCACGACAAAGAGTTTTCCGCTGCCCACCTTAAACGATACCAGAAGCTGACCGTTCTTCCTGGTCAGACGCGGCACCAGATTCAGGCTCTCCTCCTGAGTCCGAACATCCGATAACAGCCTCATAGTCTGTTTTTCCTGAAAAGCTTTCAGTAACAGTATTCCGGTACGGTCTGTGGCAAGATCGGAAGAGCGTCGTGTAGGGAAAGAGTGTGCGCATATGTGTAGA
>CAOJHI010000139.1 GCA_948436005.1 uncultured Lachnospiraceae bacterium | reverse complement strand
TAAAAGCTATTTCCAAGGTGCTCGGCGTATTGGAGCAGGAAAAACGGATTTTTCATGAAAATCAGATTTCGGAGAAAAAATTTCAGGATATACAGAGCGCTTTGGGAAACGGCCTGATGTCCTCGATTCTTCTGGGGCAGCCGAAGGAAGAGGAGCAAAGGCTGTGGTTTGACAATCTGGAACAGACGTTTCTGGGCGGTATTCTGGTTTTGATGCAGGTATCGGATAACAAAAAGGCATCCGTGTACCTCGAACCTATCAGAAAGCTGGTGCAGGAAGAATTGAAGCGTCTGTGCACCTCTCTGACTATGGTACATAAAGAAGCGCTGTATCTTTTACTGGTACCGGGAGGTGAAGTGGGAGAGGAAAATTATCAGCCCTGGAGCAAAGCGCTTCTGGAAATGCTCAGAAAAAAGATCAGGAGTGCTTTCGAATGTGAAACAGTTTTCAGTGTAAGCCGTTGGAAATACGAATTTGAAAAAATGCCGGAGGGATTGAAAGAATGCCGTATGGCTTTGAATGGCGAGCGGACAGGAGCTGTCTGTTTTTTTGAAAGGCAGGGAGAAATACACAGCCGGAAGACAGAGGATCTGGGATTGACGGAGGATATGGCAGAAGCTGTAAAAAGAAAAGATCCGGATGCGGCAAAAGAGATATTGCAGCGAAAATTTGAACAATGGAAAGCCGGGGGTCAGGGCCTGTGGCAGGAACAACGGCTGGCGGCAGTTTTTATACAGAAATGTGGGGAAGCGCTTGCAGTCGGAAAAGGACGCCGTTTTTTCTGGAGACAGCTTCTGGAGCGGCTGCAGAGCGCTTCGGATGAGACACAGCTTCAGGAGCGCATACTTGCTCTTTTATGGGAGCTGCCGGAATGGGAAAGAACCGAAGAGATTCGGAACGAATACGTGGAGGAGGCGGTTCTTTATATTGAGAATAATTACATGAAGGATATTTCACTGGAAGCGGTTGCAGAGCGGCTTGGGATCAGTTCTTTTTATCTTAGCCGTCTGCTGACACAGCAGCTCGATGAGAGTTTTGTAGAACTTCTGACAGATGCAAGGATTGACCATGCGATTCGGCTTATCCGTGATGAGGACTTTATTGTTAAGGATATCGGGGCACGGGTCGGTTATCTTTCGCCAACCTATTTTTATAAGGTATTCAAGAAAAATACAGGGATGACGGTGGGGGAGATGAGACAGCTGCTGCGTGAGTCGTGATGCATTATTTTACAGAAAGTATGTGAAAAGGATGGTATCTGGAATGCCTTTGTGGTAAGATATTCTCAAAGCATTATTTTTCTAAATTCTACAGCGGTATTTACCGTATCTGATATCACTTCAGCGAACGATCACACATTCGGAAATTTCAATGCTTTCAATTCACCAAAAAAGCAGGGAGATTTCAGAAGGAGAAGTGATATCTGAAAATCTCCTGGCCAGAAAAATGAAGGAGGTTTTTATCTATGAAAAAGATGCAGACAAACCGTACGTACAAATCAAGGATTTTTGAGATGATCTTCAGTGATCCCAAAGAGCTTCTGAGCCTTTATAATGCTGTAAACGGCACGCATTATCAGGATCCGGAGCTTTTGGAAATTAATACACTTGAAAATGCGATTTACATGGCGATGTATAATGATATTTCGTTTCTGATTGACCTGAGGCTGAATCTGTATGAGCATCAGTCGACACACAATCCAAATTTGCCGCTCCGGTTTCTGATGTATATTGCGGATCTGTTTTCGGATATGACAAAGGATGAAAATCTGTATGGAAGGAAACTGATCCTGCTTCCCACCCCCAGATTTATTGTATTTTATAATGGGGAAGAAGAGCGGCCGGAGCGGGAAATATTGTCTTTGTCGTCAGCTTTTTGGGTACAGGACCAAGAGCTCAGCCTGGAGTTAAAAGCGATTGTGCTGAACATCAATCAGGGCCATAATGAAAATTTAATGAAAGCATGCAGGACACTCTCAGAGTATTCAGAGTATACGGCGCGGGTGCGGAAATACACAAAGGAAATGGCAGTTGCCAAAGCAGTCGAGCAGGCAGTCACCGAGTGTATTGAGGAAGGAATTCTTGCAGAATTTCTCAGTAAAAACAGAGCGGAGGCGATGAAGGTGAGTATCTATGAATATGACCAGGAAAAACATTTGTGCCAGGAGCGTGAAGCAAGCCGTGAGGAAGGGATAAAAGTGGGGAGAAAGGAAGGAATAAAAGAAGGCATACTCCGCGGCAGAAGCGAGCTGATCTGGCATGCGCTGGAAAGAGGGGCAGAACCGGAAAAACTGCAGGAGCTGCTGGGTGTGACGGAAGAGGAGCTGGAGGCAGCACAGAGGAAGT
Organism: uncultured Lachnospiraceae bacterium; assembly: GCA_948436005.1. Classification (GTDB taxonomy): domain Bacteria; phylum Bacillota; class Clostridia; order Lachnospirales; family Lachnospiraceae; genus Choladousia. Next base: position 6,406 of record CAOJHI010000139.1, on the reverse strand, counting down.
TTGCGGAAGATAAAAAACTAAAACAGAAAATAAATAAGAAATAAGGAGACAATTGCTATTCCTTGCAGGCAACGGTACAAAAAACCTCGCCTGCAAGAAATGTATTCATTAAGATTGTAATGCTTCTTAACCCTGACAGATGCGGATATCAACCGTTCAGCGACAGCAGTTCTATTTTGCGTTTCTGAAATACGGCGTAATACCGGAATCCAAGGTCAAGGAGAAGTGCCTGCGCCCGGTCAAAGTCGAAGCAAAGGTGTTTTGGATCGTGGGCGTCGGAGCCAATGGTGAGAAGCTCTCCGCCAAGCTCGCGGTAGCGACGCAGAACGCCTGCGCAGGGATTCGGCTCGCCGAGTCCGTATTTGAAACCGCCGGTGTTGACCTCGAGGCATTTTCCGTTTTCAATTAAATGGCGTAGAATCGGGTCGATGTAGTCGGCGTATGCTTCATAGGAATATTCCCGGTTCTGGTTCGGGCCGTAACGGACAATAAAGTCCATATGCCCCAGGGTATCATAGCTCTCGGGCGGAAAACATTTCAGAAGTTCGTATTCTGTCTGCAGAAATTCTTCGTAGCATTCGCGTTCTGATCTTCCCTCAAAAAATTCCGGATAATAAGGGTCTTTGCCGTCTATAAAATGAAGAGAGGCAATGACAAAATCAAAGGAGTAATGGTTCAGCAGCGTCTGAAGTACGGGAGGCAGATGCTCCATCATACCGAATTCAATACCGGAACAAATTCGGATACGGTCTGCATACTGCGATTTCAAACGGGACATTTTCTGTAAGTATGCATCAAAATCCAATGTGAATACAAGCTCCTGTTCCGGAAGATCCTGGTCATGGTGCTCTGTGAAGCATAAACCCTGAAGTCCGAGGGAGAGGGCGCGTTCAATCATAACTTCAGAAGGAATTTCGCAGTCACCGGAAAAATCAGAGTGAAGATGGTAATCATATCGAATTGTCATAAACAACCTCCATATTTATACTATATACCGCGTTTAAAGGCGGAAAAAAGGGCCTTACCAGAGGGAAAATACAGCATTTTGCACATGATGAAATCATAATATCCGATGTGTTTCAGAAAGTCCACAAATTTTTTTCGGAATGCAGATTACTACTTGAATTTTTGGGACAAATTGGTTATTATAACAGATAGGTTGGAGTTTTTTTAACAAACAGCAGAACTTCAACAGTTACTATTTAAAATTACATTTAGGAGGAATTGTAATCATGGCAGTAAAAGTTGCGATTAATGGTTTTGGACGTATTGGTCGTCTGGCATTCAGACAGATGTTCGGTGCTGAGGGATATGAAGTAGTTGCTATCAACGATCTGACAAGCCCGAAGATGTTGGCTCATCTGTTGAAGTATGATTCATCTCAGGGAAAATATGCTCTGGCTGACACTGTAACAGCAGGCGAGGATTCCATCACCGTAGACGGCAAGGAAATCAAGATTTATGCAAAGGCTAACGCTGCTGAACTTCCGTGGGGAGAGATTGGTGTTGATGTAGTTCTTGAGTGTACAGGTTTCTACACATCCAAAGAAAAAGCATCTGCTCATATCACAGCAGGCGCAAAGAAAGTTGTTATCTCTGCTCCGGCAGGAAATGACCTTCCGACTATCGTTTACAATGTAAACCATGAGACACTTACAAAAGAAGATACAGTTATTTCTGCAGCTTCCTGTACAACAAACTGCCTGGCTCCGATGGCAAAGGCTCTGAATGATTATATGCCGATCCAGTCTGGTATTATGTGCACAATTCACGCATACACAGGCGATCAGATGATTCTTGACGGACCGCAGAGAAAAGGCGATCTGAGAAGATCACGTGCAGGTGCTGTTAATATCGTTCCGAACTCCACAGGCGCAGCTAAGGCAATCGGCCTTGTTATTCCGGAACTGAACGGCAAACTGATCGGTGCTGCACAGCGTGTTCCGACCCCGACAGGTTCTACAACAATCCTGAACGCAGTTGTTAAGGGCGCAGCTACTGTTGATGGTATCAACGAAGCTATGAAAGCTGCAGCTACAGAGTCCTTTGGTTACAACACAGACGAGATCGTTTCTTCTGACGTAATCGGTATGAGATTTGGTTCTCTGTTCGATGCTACCCAGACAATGGTAGTAAATCTTGAAGATGGCACATCTCAGGTACAGGTTGTATCATGGTACGACAACGAGAATTCTTACGTAAGCCAGATGGTTCGTACAATCAAGTACTTCGCAGAGCTTGCATAAGTAATCTTTAAAAGAAAAATCTGTGTTAAAAGTTTATATTAAGAAATGACCTAAGAAGGGGTCCGGTCTGCTTGGACCGGATTCCTTTTTATGTGCAGGGGCGCATATGGAAGTTAGCCGTTTACGGCATGCGCCCCGCACGACGAGTAGGGGAAGATAGTTTTTCCCTGCTCGATTGCGCATGCCCGCACAAGGAAAAGCGAATAAAAGAAAAATCAGGAGGAATTCCAATGCTTAATAAAAAATCAGTAGACGATATCAGCGTAAAGGGCAAAAAGGTTCTGGTTCGCTGCGACTTTAACGTACCGCTTAAAGATGGCAAGATCACGGATGAAAACCGTCTTGTAGCAGCACTTCCGACAATCAAAAAACTTCTTGCCGATGGCGGCCGTGTAATTCTGTGCTCCCATCTCGGAAAGCCGAAGGGAGAGCCGAAGCCGGAACTGTCTCTGGCACCAGTAGCAGTACGTCTTTCTGAGCTGCTTGGACAGGAAGTAAAATTTGCAGCAGACGACAATGTAGTTGGCGAGAATGCAAAGGCAGCTGTTGAGGCTATGAAGGATGGAGAGGTGATTCTGCTTCAGAATACACGTTACAGAGCAGAGGAGACAAAGAACGGCGAGGCATTCAGTAAAGAGCTGGCTTCTCTGTGTGAAGTATTTGTAAATGATGCATTTGGTACTGCTCACCGTGCACACTGCTCCAATGTTGGTGTGACAGAATATGTGGATACGTGTGCAGTAGGTTATCTGATGCAGAAGGAGATTGATTTCCTTGGCAATGCAGTAAATAATCCGGAGCGTCCGTTTGTAGCAATCCTTGGCGGAGCAAAGGTAGCTGATAAATTAAATGTTATCTCCAACCTGCTTGAGAAATGCGATACATTGATTATCGGCGGCGGTATGGCTTACACGTTCCTGAAAGCAAAGGGCTGTGAAGTAGGTACCTCTCTGGTAGACGATACAAAGATTGATTACTGCAAAGAGATGATGGAAAAGGCTGAAAAGCTTGGCAAGAAGCTTCTGCTTCCGGTAGACACAACCATCGCAAAGGAATTTCCGAACCCGATTGATGCAGAGATCGAAGTATCTGTTGTAAGCTCCAGCGCGATTCCAGCTGATATGATGGGTCTTGACATTGGAACAGAAACAGCAGCTCTGTATGCAGATGCAGTAAAATCTGCAAAGACGGTTGTTTGGAACGGACCGATGGGTGTATTCGAAAATCCGATCCTGGCAAAAGGCACAATTGCAGTTGCAGAATCTCTGGCAGAGACTGACGCAACCACAATCATCGGCGGCGGCGATTCCGCAGCAGCAGTAAATCAGCTTGGATTTGGTGACAAGATGTCCCACATTTCCACAGGCGGCGGCGCATCCCTTGAGTTCCTGGAAGGCAAAGACCTGCCAGGCGTAGTTGCAGCTGACGACCGAAAGTAACTTAGTGAATGCGAGCATAAGCGAAGCATGAACTTAGTACGAGGTCGTTCCCGAATCTTAACGAATACGAGCGAGAGCGAAGGATGAGTTTAGCTGAGGGAACATACCCGTTGATGTTGGAAGAGAGTTTAGTGCGCACTTAGTTCCCCGCCATTAGCGAGCGGGAGCCGCAGGCTCTCATTGATGAAAAGAATAGAAGGAGAAAAGACAATGGCAAGAAGAAAGATTGTAGCAGGTAACTGGAAAATGAACATGACTCCGAGTGAAGCTGTTAAGCTGGTTGAGACCTTGAAGCCGCTCGTAGCAAACGATGATGTTGATGTAGTTTTCTGTGTTCCGGCGATTGATATTATTCCGGTAATGGAAGCAGCAAAAGGTTCCAACATTCAGGTTGGTGCTGAGAATATGTACTATGAAGAGAAGGGTGCATACACAGGAGAAATCTCACCGGCTATGCTTACCGATGTTGGTGTGAAATATGTTGTTCTCGGACATTCTGAGAGAAGAGAGTACTTTGCAGAGACAAGCGAGACAGTTAACAAAAAGATGCTGAAAGCATTTGAACATGGCATTACACCGATCATGTGCTGTGGTGAAACTCTGGAGCAGAGAGAGCAGGGCATCACAATGGACTGGATTCGTCAGCAGGTTAAGGTTGGTTTCCTGAATGTAACTGCAGATCAGGCAAAAACAGCAGTGATCGCATATGAGCCGATCTGGGCAATCGGAACAGGAAAGACGGCTACCACAGAGCAGGCGCAGGAGGTTTGTGCTGAGATTCGTAAATGCATCGCTGAGATTTATGATGATGCTACGGCAGCAGCAATCCGTATTCAGTACGGTGGCTCTGTAAACGCAAAAACAGCTCCGGATCTGTTTGCACAGGCAGACATCGACGGCGGTCTGGTAGGCGGCGCTTCTCTGAAAGAAGAGTTTGGTCAGATTGTGAACTATAAATAAATTTCTTGTTTAATATATAATAAAACACTAAAAACACTACGTGATTCTTTAACTTTGGAACGCAAATTCCGGTGAAAATAGCGTCACGTAGTGTTTTATCATATGCAAAAACAGAAAATAGTTTTCTGAAAGGATTGACAGATAGGCGTTTTTTAGATGAATATCAGAGGAACTCTAATAAATGAAAAGGATTCTGTTGAATGCTTTTTGTGGCAATTGGATTATGGAGTCTTTTTGCAGAATATTAAAGACTGGCTCCGGCAAATAGAAGGAAATGATTTAAAGAAAAATAAGAATAGATTTTTCACTTCAAAATCAAGATGTGAAAAATCTATTTTTGTTGTAATAAATGGATGCTATTGTTTATAATACCTGGCAAAATTCTACCTGTTCGCCGGTCGGGCTGAGGATTTTGAAGTATCGACAGCCATTATCCCAGAAATAGTCGATGCGTTCGATACCATTCGTACAAATTTTGTAGCCTGCATCCACGCAGTAACGGTAGTCAGTTTCGATGTCATTGGATACATAGGAGATATGGTCAATTTTCCCACGGGCATCTGCGGGGAGCGCATCATTTTGGTACATTTCATAAGTTACACTGCCATCTGCTGTTGCCAGAAAATAAACATTATTTCCGTCCGGTTTTGTAAATTTTCCTTTTACGTACAGACCAAGTACCTGCTGATACCATGCAGCGGCGGCTTCTACGTCTGTTACCGCCAGGCCGATATGGTCTAATGCTCTGTTTTGAATCATAAAAACTCCTCCTCTTATTTTATATATCGTATTAGATGGTTTTGATTATAGCATTGCGTATATAGAAATACAATTGTGCAGATAGAAATGAATTGAAAAAACTGCCGTTTTATCGTAGAATTGAAACAGTGTGATATGAAATACAGGGCGAAGTTTGGTGTGGAAAGGAATCAGATAAGAACTATGAATGAAGTAATCAGACAGTTGCATGAACGCAAATCCGTCCGCGCATTTACAGAGCAGGAGATTTCAGAACAGGAAAAGCGAAGGATTCTTGAAGCAGCAATACAGGCGCCGAGTGCTGGCAATCAGCAGCTGTATACAATATTGGATATTAAGGATCCGGAATTGAAAAAAAGGCTGGCCGTAACGTGTGATAACCAGCCTTTTATTGCTAAAGCAAAAATGGTGCTTGTTTTTTGCGCGGATTTCCAGAAATGGTATGATGCATTTCTCGAGACAGGCTGTGAGCCGCGTCATCCGGGAGCAGGAGATTTAATGCTGGCAGTGACGGATGCAGCAATTGCTGCACAAAATGCAGTGGTTGCAGCACAGAGTCTGGGGATCGGTTCCTGTTATATTGGGGATATTATGGAGAATTGTGAGATGCACAGGAAACTTTTCGCGCTACCAGATTATGTTTTTCCGGCAGTGATGCTGGTGTTTGGGTATCCAACCAGGCAGCAGATGGATCGGGCAAAGCCTCAAAGAGCAGATATTTCACATATTGTGCACGAGAATAGCTATCGTCGCATGGATGCACAGGAGCTACGCAAGATGCATGAAAAAAATGCAGGAACAAAAGATTATGAAACCTGGATGCGGGCATTTTGTGAACGAAAATACAATTCAGATTTTTCCAGGGAGATGTCCCGTTCTGTGGAACAGTACCTGAAGGCATTCAGAGAAAAAGGAGAATGAAAATGGATTTTGGACCTTTTGAGTATGTAGTGGAACGAATTGATGGGGATTATGCGGCGCTGGTACGCTGCGATATTGAAT
>CAOJHI010000138.1 GCA_948436005.1 uncultured Lachnospiraceae bacterium | reverse complement strand
AATTACACGAATGCAGGTCACATTACGCAGTATCCTTTAGGAAAACCGTATTTTTGAAACGAAACAACACTGAATAACACCAGCCAGTACAGATAGTATTATCCAGTCATTTGGTTTTTCATTATAACACATACGTCAAAAAAAGTACAGATCGAAATCGAACTTTTGTTCTATTCTTTTCACATCTTCTTTATGCCATTCGGCAATAACAAGGAAATGATTCTCTTATTTACAGCATACTGCATGGACGCATGCATCGCCGTTTTCACCGCCCTTGCGATAGAAACTTGTCTACTCAATCATAAGGTTATAAAACGGAAAAACAAACCCTATTTTCTGCCGCCTGATTTTACTCATCTTCTCATCATTGAATTTAGATATGTGTATCTCATTCATGGAAACTGTTCCTCTGGTTGGAGTATCCAGCCCTCCTAAAATATATAGAAGAGTGCTTTTTCCAGAACCAGATTTTTATCATCTGTTTGCGCGATAGTCTGATATTGCTGACGACGGAGCTGTGCCTTAATTCGGAACACAATTTCCCGTAAACTGTATTGTAAATAAAATAAAAGTACAGGTATTTAGAACTTTTGTTCCTTTTCCTATACTTTTCGTTTTTTAAATTATACCACAGATACTCATACAAATCCTACAGTTTACAGGAAAATAACCTCATTTCTGTTTTCCCCAAAATTTATCAAACGCCATTTTCTCACTTCCCTGGAACACAATTTTGCCGCAATATTCAAATTCGTTTTTTATCAGAATGTGCTGCATACGCTCGTTGGCAAAGTCCGTATCTATCCTGATGTAATAAATACCTTTCTGGACACACAATTTTTCGATTAATGCAAATGCAATCGCTGTCAGCCCGATTCCTCTGAACTCCTTTTGAAACGACATCCGGTGAATCACCGCATAAGGCTCTTTTGCGTTCCACTTTCCTTGAATATTTGCATAAGCAGGCTCTCCGTCAAAATCAATGCACATATATCCAGCGATTCTATTATCCATTTTCAAAACATAACCTTTGGAATTTTGAATATCATTTCGGATTGTATCAATGTTCGGATAATCCTCGGTCCATTGCAGAAATCCCTGTTCTTTTTGAAAGCGTCTCCCCTCATGAATGATTTCCATGCAGATTTCAATCTCCTTCATTTGTGCCGGTTCAAGAACGTTTTTCATTTTCATCCTCTCCTTCTTTAATTTCTGTCACTTCATCTTGTCAGACCTTTCCTATGCTGTTACAATACCACTGGCAGTATATTAAATCAAATTGATATTTCTAAATTAATACTTCAATATTATTTAACAAAAAAGGAATGGATTATGGAATTAAAATACTTACAAACCTTTCAGACAATCGTAGAAGAAGGCAGCTTTTCAAAAGCAGCGAAAAAATTAAATTACACGCAATCCACCATCACATTTCAAATGGGACAATTAGAGCAGGAGCTGTCTACAAAACTATTTGAACGTGTCGGCCGACGTATGTTGCTCACAAAAGCAGGCGAACAGTTGTGTCCTTATGTCAGGGAGGTATTGCTGTCCGTTGACCGGATGCGCTGTTTTGAAACAGATCTTGCTGAATACAAAGGAAGTCTGAGAATAGGAATCGGAGAAACATTGCTCTGTTACCGTATGCCCTCTGTATTAAAAAATTTTCACTCTCATGCACCGAATACAAAGCTGTTTTTACAGTCCATGAATTGCTACGATATCCGCGATGGGCTTCTCAACGGCTCTTTAGACCTGGGCATATTTTATGAAGACGTTGGGGGATTCGGAGATCATATTACGGCATTTCCATTTGGTAAATACGCTCTGACATTAGTAGCCTCTCCCGAAATAAAACAGTTATATCCTGATTTTGTCACCCCAAACCAGAAAATACCGGTGCCCTTTATTATAAATGAGCAGAATTGTATCTTCAGACAGATTTTTGAAAAATATTTGACAGAAAAATCAATTTTGCTTGATTATACAATTGAACTTTGGAGTATACATACTATTAAAAGTTTAGTGAAACATAACGTCGGAATCTCTTTTCTGCCAACCTTCACAGTCCAGGAGGAACTAAATAATGGTGAGTTGGCAGAAATCAAAACAGATCTTTCAGGAACTCAGATCTCTGCGGTTTGCGGATATAATAAAAATAAATGGGTCAGTCCCGCAATGGATTGTTTTGTTAAATTAATCAATCCCTGCCTGAAATAAATTATCGTTGAAAAGAAGTCTGACTCTCCGAACGGGGACAAGAGCCTTGCGTATTTCAGAACTCTAATCCAGATACTGAACGGTTTCACCTGCAGATATTCCCATCTGCTTTGTTTTTGTGCCCTAAAATTCTGTCTTTCACATACACATCCCCAACATCCTTCTATTTTATAATGTCATCTTATTGATTGTAATTCTGCCTTTATCCGGAATTTCAATTTTCATATCCCAGTCTTCCCCATAAAGGATTTCCACCGTGCTTTCCAGCTCCCCTGTCTCTGAATTTCTTTTCTGCGAATAAACGCCCCAGTTTTTCGCATTGGAGAAAAAGCATCGGAAATCATCCTGGTTGATGGCTGGAGCAAAACTGATTTTATTGTGTACCAGATCGAACCGGTAACCGCTCAACGCAATCAGCACGGACCAGCTCGCCATGCTGCGCACATAATGATTGCCACATTCCACCTCATTCCACGGATTCCAGTCATAGCCGTTATAGCGTTCCCGCACGGCCTTTACCACTGTCAGGCCTTCTTCCACAAACCCCTCAAAAATCAGGTGCGCTGCCACCTGGTATTCGATGCCTGACCACACTTCGTCACTGTATACAAACGGCAGTCTTGGCCGGCCTCCCTGCGGCCAGCTACACAATACCAGGCCTTTTTCCTGGTTCAGCGCATACGTCCGCTGCACGTTCACATGGTCCTCCATAGTTTCCCTGAAATTGTTCCGGAACACCGCGTGAATCGCTTTTTTGATATGTTCCTCAGGCAACACGTAGCCCAGTCCATTCAGATGGGCAAGCATCTGGCCAAAGACCTGGTCGGCCAGGCAGCCTGTTCCATACTGGTATTTGCAGGCGTCAAGGTCGTCAAGTACCTGAATATAATAATCCCCGCCCCAAAGCAGAGCGTCGGTTCTTGCGCTGCCCTTTTGAAAGGCCTCCTCGTACTTCCGTACGTGCTCCGTATCGCCCAGATATTCCGCCATCTCTTTTCCTGCCCGAAGCGCTGCCAGGAACAGCGAATTGCTCAGAGAATTGGGGCCGTAAAACTCAATATCATACGTATTATGCTGCTGGTTATCCAGGACAAAATCTCCGTCCAAGTCCCAGTACGTAAACGCAAAATCCAGCGCCAGGGCTGCCTTCTCCCATGTTTCCTTCAGCAGGCCGTCCCCGGCTCCCAGCTTCCAGTCCCGGTATAGCCGCAGAATTGTACCCATCTGACCGTCCACTGCCGGAATCATATCCCACTTTTTATCCCCGAATACCTGCAGGGTGCGGAACGCCATACAGCCCTTTTCGTCTGTTTCCAGCAGAAATTCCGTCCTTCTCATGGACTGTTCCAGCTCCGGGAATAAAAACGCCGCCGTCTGCGCGTAATTCCAGACGTGCGTGCAGTTTCCCTCGCAGCTTCCGTGCTTCGGAAAGCTGCCCTCCCAGGACAGAAACGTGCCGTCGGAAATCCGAAAACAAGTCGGGCTTCGAAGCACCGTAATATTATTCGCCAGCGCTTCGATCACATAATCCGGCAGGGTGCTTTCATACAATGCCTTCGTAAATGCCCTGGAATGTCCTTCGAGACGTTGCAGATTGTGTTGTAAATATACGCCGCAGTCCCAGGCATTCTTCCAGAAACCGGCGTAATAGTTTTGTTCCATTTCCTTTTTATCACGGTTTTCCGGACAGATATGTCCGCCCCAGTATTTCTGCCGGTTCGGGAAATACCAGGTGAGAATAAACTCAAACACAGCCTCCCCGTGTGCCGGGATACGTTTGCAGATTCCAAGCGAACCGATTCTCAGATCGCTCAGATCGTTGAATTTACTCTCCTTCCCGCTGAATTTCGAGCGAAATTCCAGTCTTCCGTCTTCTGAAAAATCATCCCAGAAATCGTGAATGCCGTCCCACCAGGCCCCGGAAAGCCATTCCTCTTTCACTGTAATCTCTGTTTCCCCCGTCATCAGGGCCATGCTGCCGTTGCTCAGATCCTCTGGCGGCAGCTGCGGGCTTGTGTACAGCAGCCCCCGCATCTGATCGGCTTCGAGGTATTCATTTTTCACAGGCTTTTTCACCAGCAAGTTATCAAACAGGTCATAACCGTCAAAGCCCACGGCATTTGCCACAGAACCGGCTACCGTGGCATCCAGCTCCTCATCCGTATGGTTTTTTACTCTGTAGCGGATCACTGCTCCCGGAATTCCGGAATCTTTCGCATTCAGCGGGATAAACGGCGTAAAGGCTTCCAGCGTGACGCCAATTGGCAGACTGTCGTCTTCCAGCTGCACGTTAACAAACGGATAGGCCGCTGAAAACCAGGAGTGTTTAAAACGCGGCAGGCCTGCAAGATCTCCTGAAATAAAGCCGTGAGAACATGTATACGGCGGTTTCAGGCGGGATTCCAGTACCCGTACCACGGGCGGGCTGTTTTTTCCTTTAGCCCAGATGGAGAAAAAGGTATATGGAAAATGAATTCCTTTTCCCGGTTGACCGAAAATCTCCCAGTTGCAGTAGTTTCCACGGGTTCCTATGGATATGTTGCCGGTGCCGATACCGCCCAGCAGGAATTTACATTCTGTCGCTGTGTCCGGGTATACGCGGGCTTTGTATTGATTGTTGTTCATGTGTGCCTCCTTTTTGTGTTTTACAGGACGCCCGGGAGGCAGGTGCAAAAACAGGGTTCCGATTTGAAGTCACCCCTTATTTTGCACCTGCCTCCCGGGCTGACTTTGAAAATTTCCAAAAAGCAGACAAAACTCTTTTGGATCATCGAATTAATTGTACTTCGTCAAATGTTGCATTTATATAAGTGATTGTATGGGTGGAGGATGCGGTGAGGCCCGCGTACAGCTCTTCTGTTTTTAAGGAACGAAGTTCCAATAAGGTCTTCAGAGGAGCGCCTGGTGCGGCGATCCGGATCAATAGCCGTTCCCCTTTTCTTTGCAGGCAGAAAACAGGCCGTTCTCCGGCGTCAAATTTCAGCAGAATTTCTGTTTTTAAGCCGTTATTTTTCAGGACTTGTGCTTTTCCGTACGGATGCAGCAGGACGGCAATATATCCGCCTGTTGTAATGGAACCTTCTTTTTCTCCCGATCCTTTTTCTGGTACAATTAGCTTTTCGCGGATCATCAGGCCTGCGGATGCGTGTTCTCCGAGGTTGGTAAGGGAACAGATTTTTGCCTGCAGGACAAAGTCCCCGGATACTTTCCGGAATACAAACCGGTACTCTTCTTTGTCCCGGCAAAATCCGGCTCCGCCGGCTGCAAGGCGTATGCTGTGACCCAGAATCTCTGTGCCGGAGCTGTTCTTTTTCTCCGGAATATCTATGCTTTCCCAGGAGCTCACCCCCTGCTCCTGCCTTACCTTCACTGCAAGATCCCCCAAAAATTCCGGTAAAGTGATACATAATATTCCGCCTTCTGCCTTTTTGGTGCAGCGCCCCTGTTCTGCCCCTGCGGCCGTATCATAAAATGTCACCCGATACAGGTCGTCGTTTAACCCGCTGATGCTCACGATTGTTCCGGCCTCTGTTTTCTGGCCGCGCTGCGCTGCAGACGACTGAAAATGAAAGGCTCTGTCCTTTACCCATACCCAGGCACGGTCTGTCTTTTTCAGTCCCAATACCAGTACAGAATCTGAGTCGTTTTCCAGATTGCCAAAGGTCTGCGTTTCCCGCAAATCTTCCCCGTAGAAAAAGCGGGACAGAGGAAGATACTCCCGGTAAAGCCGGTTTTTATCCAGATAAGAGCCCCAGGTCCAGTGCATGGCTGTGCCCAGGGATTTCAGCATAACAGAGGCCCACAGCTGCGTGTGGAATTCAATGCCCTGCGGATCGAAATCCTTCTGGATGTCTCCGCCGGGTGAAAGTGCAAATTCCCCGAATAGAACCGGCTTTTTCACCTGGGCAGACCGTTCACGGCAAATGGCTGCCAGGGTTCCCACGGTATCATACTGTTTCTGGCCGTAATCCTCGTTAAAATACGTATAACGGTGTACGGTCGTCAGATCCATGCAGGATAATTGCCACATATCCGGATCTCTCCTGGAATCCGCATAGCTTGTAGTCACCAGATGACTTTCGTCCAGCTGTTTCAGATAAGTCCCCATTTCCTGATGCCAGCCGCGCACGCAGGAGGCTTCCTGATCGTAATCTTTTCCGTCCTCCCACATCACCTCCGGAGCGTCGATCTCGTTCCACAGCTCATAGGCCATCAGATTCGGACTGTAACCCCAGCGGGCCGTTACATACTTCAGATAAAATTTTACATAGTTTCTGCATTCCTTGTTCCGGAAAAATTCTGATACATTTGCGGCAGGGCCGCCGTTTTCCTTCCGGTATGGATTCCGGTTCCAGCCCCAGTCCGGAAAATTCTCCGTCTCATCATCAAAATCCTCCCAGTGAAACAGTGTCAGCCGGAAAAAGATGCCCAGCTCCTCCGCCGTCTGAAACCGCCGGTCCATTTTCCAGGCATTTTGCTGGTTATAATAATTCAGCCCTTTCCAGTCCCCGGAAAACGGCAGCTCCCTTTCGTGACCGGTCCACTCGATCTGGTCGCCCTCGCAGAAATCAAACTGAGCCAGGTTCGCCCCGTTTTGCGCCATCTCATACAGCCAGCGGTCATATTCATACGTTCCTTCCCGGTTGTCGGTGCCGCCCCATTCCCAGCCGCAGAGGTTATGGCCAATTCCAAGATAGGGACTTTTGTCCGAAAATTCCAGATAAGCCGGATCCCGGTCCGACACCTTTAAGAAGCCCTTTCGATCTGAGGGCTTTGCCGTAAAAGAGAATGTCCCCTCCTGCGGACAGCGGTAAGTCCGCTGTTCTTTTTTATCCTCAAACACGACGTAATAACAGTGCTTCCCTGCCATCCGCGGCGCATACCGGATTCTCCAGTCCCGTGCCATACTTGGAATCAGTATCTCCGTACCGTCCCGCAGGCAGCGCTCAAAACCCTGATACCAGAAACCGAAAATCTGCTGCCATTTTCCATCAGGCATTAAAATATATGCCTTCAGCTCCGCCTCCTCCGGGCAGTAAGGATTCCCGGAAAACTCGTTCCACGAAAAGGCTGCTTCAAATTTCTCCAGAACCGGAATCACTCCGTCCACTGCATTATCCCACAAAAAATACATACCTTTCCCCCGTTTTATCTTTTCCTTCCAGACATACCGCTACATTTTGATTCCTGTCGTGGCCACGCCCGCAATCAGCTTTTTCCGTCCAACCAGAAATACAAGCAATACCGGTATGAGCGCAACTGTCATCGTTGCCACCGTTACCGGCGGGCTCTGTGTGCTGTACATGCCCTGCAGCATACTGAGTCCGAGCGGCAGCGTCATGTTTTCAATCCGTTTCAGGAAAATCAGCGCATTAAAATAATCCCCCCATGCTCCGTTAAAGGTCAGAATTGCGTTGACTGCCAGCACAGATTTGATCAGCGGCAGATGAATCCTGGCATATGAACGAAAATATCCGCACCCGTCAATCTTTGCAGCGTCATTCAGCTCTGACGGCAGCGACAGAAACGACTGCCGGAACAAAAAGACTGCAAATGCACTGAAGGTTCCAAGTGCAATCAGGCTTCCTCTCTTATTCATCAGTCCCAGAAGCTTGATGATATAATAATTCGGAATGATCGTCAGCTGTCCCGGTATCATCATAGCTGCCATGAACAGGATAAAAAGAAAATTCTTTCCCGGAAAATCCATCTTGGCAAATACAAAGGCTGCCAGGGAGGTCACCAGAAGCTGCAGAACCGTAATTGCACTGCATATCACGAGACTGTTTTTATACATTCCGGCCAGCACGCTGATCTGTTCAAATACCACTTTATAATTGTCCAGCGTCGGTTCCCTTGGAATGATGGTGGGCGGAATCCGGTACATTTCCGCAACTCCTTTAAAGGATGCGGAGATCATCCAGATAAACGGATAAATCATAATCACCGCGCCGGCTGTCAGAAACGCTGCGAAGAAAAAACGCCGCACAATCTTTTTTACCATATTCATTACCTGCCTGCTCCTTTCTCCGCTCTAATTGTAAAAAACCCATTTTTTGCTCAGCACCATCTGGGCGATCGTGACAATCATGATAAAGACAAACAACAAAAGTGCGAGCGTTGTTCCATATCCCATATTCATACGCTGAAACGCATTCTGATAAATGTAAAGCACCATGGTCGTACTGGAGTCCCCGGGCCCTCCGTTTGTCAGAATCTGTGCCTGATCGAACACCTGCAGGGAACCGATGATGGCCTGAATCGTCAGAAACAGGCTGGTCGGTGAGATCATGGGCAGGGTAATGGAAAAGAATTTCTGCCGTTTTCCCGCCCCGTCAATTTCCGCAGCCTCATACAGATCTCTGGGAACATTTCGCATTGCCACCAGATAAATGATGAAAAAGAACCCGGCTCCTTTCCAGACATCCAGCAGTGTAATCGTCATCAGAGAAAATTTCGGGTCAGTCAGCCACGGTACCTTTCCAAGTCCGATCGCGGAGAGCATCCCGTTGATCACACCCATGTCCGTATTCAGCAGCATACCCCAAACGATCGCCACAATCGACATCGGCAAAATAATCGGGAAAAAGAAAACC
>CAOJHI010000137.1 GCA_948436005.1 uncultured Lachnospiraceae bacterium | reverse complement strand
GGAGTTCAGACGTGTGCTCTTCCGATCTCTCTGCCCTGTGAAAATTGACGGAATAATTGGGAAAACCGGACTGCCATACGTATATAGATGGTATGGGAGTCCGGGTTATTGTAATTTTATATGTATTTTCTGTTTTGGTTTTATTCCAGTATTTTTTTGAGTTCGTCCATAAAGGTGTTGACGTCTTTGAACTCGCGGTAGACGGAAGCAAAGCGGACATAGGCTACGGCTTCCAGGTCTTTTAGTTTGTCCATGACGATTTCGCCGATTACTTTGCTTTCGATTTCTTTTTCTTCCCGGTTAAAAATGTCCATCTCAGCGGAATCTATCATTTCTTTGATCTTCTGGATTGGAATCGGGCGTTTGTAGCAGGCGCGCATGACGCCGGCTTCTATTTTGCTCCGGTCGTACTGTTCTCTGGTCTGGTCTTTTTTGATGACAATCAGCGGAATGGTTTCCACCTTTTCGTATGTAGTAAAGCGTTTCCCGCATTCATCGCACAGACGGCGTCTGCGGATGGAACAATTGTCATCAGCAGGTCTTGAATCTACGACCCGCGTATTATCCTGGTTGCAAAACGGACATTTCATGTGTGGCTCCTCCCCATCTTTCCTGCAAAAGCAGCGGCTTCAGCTGTGTTTATCGACACAGGGCATCCCGCTTTTTTATGAGTATAAAGGATAAAAGGGAAGGCTGTCAATGATGAATGGAAAATATATGAAGAATTCCGGGGACTTACGGGTGCTACGCGAGCTGCTCCGGGTAAGTGATCAGGTACACTTCTTTCTGTGTTCTTCCTCGTCGATATCCACAAGAATGATGTCTGTTCCAATCTGAACAATGCAGCGCCACGGTATGACATACTCAAAATCCCGGCCCAGGAAACAGCAGAATTTTCCGGGACCGGGAACAATGAGTGCAAGAATGCAGCCGGTTTTGCAGTCAAACTCCAGATCGCTGACACAGCCCAGAGAGCAGCAGGTCTGAACGTTGATGACTTCTTTCTGTTTCAGATCACTGAATCGCATAAAAACGGTTCCTATTCTCTCTTTTTTCTATTGTATGATCTGCGCGCTGCTTTGTTCATTCTCATTTATGCCCTCAGATAATTTTTCATGCTTTTT
Organism: uncultured Lachnospiraceae bacterium; assembly: GCA_948436005.1. Lineage (GTDB taxonomy): Bacteria > Bacillota > Clostridia > Lachnospirales > Lachnospiraceae > Choladousia. The sequence continues at coordinate 7,717 of CAOJHI010000137.1, read as the reverse complement.
AATGCATTTTTTTCCAGACGGCTCACCTGAGCCTGGGAGATTCCGATCTCAGCGGCAACCTCCATCTGTGTCTTGCCCTCATAAAAGCGCAGCTCGATGATATGCCTTTCGCGTTCATCCAGGCGTTTCATTGCCTCCTTCAGTGATATGACTTCCACCCAGTTTTCTTCTTTATTCTTCTTATCACTGATCTGGTCCATGACATACAGGGCATCACCGCCCTCCGTGTATACTGGGTCATAGAGACTGACAGGACTTTGAATGGCATCCATGGCATATACGATCTCTTCTTTCGATATGCCTATCTCCTCTGCGATTTCATTTATCGTGGGCTCTTTCAAATGCTTTTTCGTATAATTCTCTTTTGCGTAAATGGCCTTGTATGCAGTATCCCGCAATGACCGGCTGACGCGAATTGCGTTGTTATCCCGCAGGTATCGCCTGATTTCACCGATAATCATCGGAACTGCGTACGTAGAAAATTTTACGTTCAGGCTTGTATCAAAATTGTCAATAGCCTTCATCAGACCAATACAGCCAATCTGAAACAAATCATCCACATTCTCATTGCTTGCCGAAAATCGTTTTATGACGCTTAATACAAGGCGAAGATTTCCTTTGATATACAGTTCACGGGCATTCTCATCCCCTGCTTTAATGCGCTCAAAAAGAAATTCTTTCTCCTCACCCGTCAGAACCGGAAGCTTCGATGTGTTGACGCCACATATCTCTACTTTGTTCAGTGCCATATGAATCATCCTCCTGAAAGTATCTTCTGAATAGAATGATTCTCACAAAGCGCGGCGATTATTCGATTCCGGCAAAAATATAAAAATTATTAACCCTTGACAAAATGGCTTCTTTACTCAAACCGTACAATTTCACGCCGCAGCCGTTTAATAATCCGTTTTTCCAGCCTTGAAATATACGATTGTGAAATTCCGAGCAGATCCGCCACTTCCTTCTGGGTTTTCTCCTCTCCGTCCTTTGTATCGATTCCAAAGCGCAACTGAACAATGGTGCGTTCGCGCTCTGACAGCTTGCCGATTGCTTTCAAAAGAAGATTTTTCTCCGCTTCTGTCTCCATATCTTTATAAATGACATCTTCATCCGTGCCGAGAATATCCGAGAGCAGTAATTCGTTCCCGTCCCAGTCCACGTTGAGCGGCTCATCAATCGAAACCTCCATCTTTGTCTTGCTGTTTCTGCGCAGATACATGAGAATTTCATTTTCAATACACCGCGAAGCATACGTTGCCAGCTTGATTTTCTTTTCCGGATTAAAGGTATTGATTGCCTTTATGAGGCCGATCGTCCCGATCGAAATCAAATCCTCCACCCCCACTCCGGTGTTGTCAAATTTCTTGGCTATGTACACCACGAGCCGCAGGTTATGTTCAATCAGCCGGCTCTTTGCCCTCGCATCCTCATCCCTGCCGAGCATTGCAAGGCATTCCTGTTCTTCCTCCAGGGAAAGCGGCGCCGGCAGCACCTCGGTTCCCCCAATATAATGTGTATCTCCCGGTTTTCTGAAAATAATATCTCCAAATCCTGCCGCCATTTTAAACTGAAAACGCTGCGGCACAGCAATCTTTACAAGCATTTCACATTCCTCCTTCTTTTCTTTCAGGCACTGCGTGCTCCGGATGAAGAATCATCCGATACTGCTTTCGGGCGCTCAGCCTGCCATCATAGAGTGCCAGGATCGGATTAGAAAACGACTCTCTGGCCTCTCCCCTCATTACAGTCATTCCGTCGATTGTGACGCCCCTCATCCAGCCTTTGTCTTTTCCGATGCTGTGAAATGGGATCAAATAAAACCCGCGGTGTTTTTCCCAGTGTTCGCCCAGCAAAGAACAGGCTGTTTTTTCCTCTATAATACTGACCGGTTTTCCGGTAAGTGGCTCTGTCAGCTGATTTCCTGTATCAATCAGCGCTGCCACTGTAATACATCTCCCCTGAAACGTAAGCTCCACCTGCGTCATCCGTGCAAAATCCAGTTTCTGTTTTTCATGGCCTCGCTGTACCCACTCCAGGTATACGGCAGCCACAACGACGGATATCAGCAACGGAACCCTCCAAAGCGCCAGAAGCGCTTCCATTGCCCCTCCAAAACAGATGGTCACAAAAAACAGCAAACTGATTTGTCCGGCAGCTTTTCTGCAGGACTTCCCGTGAAATACCCACAAACCGACAAGCGCCAGTCCCGCAAAATACCACCAGAAATTTCCTGCCAAAACAGCAAGCAGCATCAGCCCTGTATTGATGAAGCTGCCGCCCAAAAGTCGTTTCCACGATACCCTCTGCCGTCCGATTTTCGCAGTCAGACGCAGCAGCAGATATCCGATAAGCAGGTGTTCTAAAAAAAATTGATCTATGTAAAACTCATAATACACAAAACACCCCCTGCGGCAGCAACTGTTACCAGTATACTCCGCAGAGGGTGCTTCTTTTGTCAAATCCAGGACGAGTTTATGCTATTTTCATCGACGTGTTCCGACACGTACTATTTCTTTCACCAACCATCTTTCGCTATCATTATGCCAACAGATCTTTACTGCAGCTGTGGCAACATGTCTTCACTATAATTGTGTCATCTTATCTTCCTTGCTGCTGTGACAACATGTCTTCACTATAACTGTGTCATCTTATCTTCCTTGCTGCTGTGGCAGCAGCCCTTTACTATAAACTACATCATCATATCTTCACTGCAATTGTGCCAGCACTCCGGCAATCTGTGCCGCTGCAAGCTGCCCGGGCGCGGATGCCTGTCCTGCCGTAGCGAATGTAACGGCAGAACCGGTCAGAGAGCCTGACAGCCGGCTCACTGCCCCGAGACGTCCCATGGACATCGTGATAAAGGGGCGGTCTGCATAGTTCTGCTTCATCTCTACACTGGCGCCAAGAAGCGTCAGTACATCTGCTTCTGACTTGGGCATCACGGCCGCTTTTGTAATATCCACCCCACATTTCTGCATCCGGCAGAGAATCTCTCTAATTTCCTCCTGTTCCGGCGTGCCCGCAAAATCGTGAAACGAACCAATGACCGCAGTTCCCTTTTCATGAAGCAGCTCTGTCAGCTCTGTCAGAAGCTCCTCGCCGCGATTGAGCTCAACATCAATCAGATCTGCCATACCGGTCGATGCCACAAAAAGGTTGAGCTCTTTGTAGGCTTCCGGCGTGATACTGCACTCTCCGCCTTCTTCCTTTGTCCGAAAGGTAAAAAGAAGAGGACGCTCTCCTATTTCTGTACGCAAAAGCTCCAACGCATCTGCAAACAGCTGCGTCGGCAGTTCCGAAGTATCAGGCGTCCTGAAAAAGTCTGCCCGCCACTCCACCAGATCACAGGGCCCGTCAAAGGCTTTTTTTATCTGTTCCCGCAGTCCCGCCTGATCTGCGGCCGTGATAGGAATACAGATTTTGGGAACCCCGTCTCCCAGCACCGTTTCCCTGATTTTTACGATTCTCCTCATACGCTTCACTCCCATAATCTCCAGACTTATATTTCAGTTATTCTGCATTCTACTTTGTTTTCGTATTTCATCTGCACTTTTTTCTGCCAGCCAACATCTCAATCCTTATCTTCCGTTGCCCGGATCGCCCAGCGCATTTTTGTGGAGCGCGCCCGCGGATTCCTCGCACATTCCTCTGCAGAAGGCCGGATTACCTCCTCTGATATTGCACAGTAAAGGCCCTGCTGTTTGCCTTCTTTGAAAAATCGTTTCACCAGCCTGTCCTCCCCGGAATGGAACGTCAGGATTGCCGCCCGACCGCCCGGTGCAAGCACACCCGGAAGCTTATCCAAAAAGCTGTACAGCACCTCAAACTCCTGATTCACATCAATACGCAGCGCCTGAAAACAGCGCTGGCACGATTTTTTCACAGCTTCCTTCTGCTCTTTTTGCGGCAAAAAATCAAGTGCCTTTGCGATTGCGTCTTTTAACTGTGTTGTTGTCTTTATCTTTGTGCCCCGCCGGTTCTGTCTGACAATTTCCCGTGCAATCTCTTCCGCATACGGCTCGTCCGCATTTTCCTCAAACATTCCGGCCAGCTCCCCGGCTGAAATGCCGTCGAGCCGCTCAGCCGCTGAAATCCCTTTTTCCGGATTCAGGCGCAGATCCAGCGGCCCTTCGTATTTGTACGTAAATCCTCTCTCCGGATTATCAATTTGCATCGAAGAAACACCCAAATCTGCGAGCACAAAGTCAAAACGCCCTGTCTCCTGCGCAAGTTTATCAATATTTGCAAAATTCAGCTGGCGTATGGTCAGGACATCTCCGCCGAATCCCTGAGATTCCAGCCGCTCTTTTGTCTTTTTTATCTCAATCGGGTCAACATCAAGCCCATACACATGGCCCTCTCCTTTAAGGCATTTCAGCATATGCGACGTATGCCCGCCGTAACCAAGCGTAGCGTCAAGCCCCTTCTGTCCTGGCTGAATCCGAAGAAAATCCAGAATCTCCTGCACACAGATCGAAAGATGCATTCCCGCCGGTGTGCTTCCCTTGCGAATCACCTTCTCAATGGTATCGCCATACTTTTCCGGATTCTGCTCCTTATATTTTTCCTGAAACGTCTTCGGATGTGTCCCGCTGTAACGCACTCTTCTTTTATGTACCGGGGCCTGCCCCGTCAAATTCTCATCCTTCACTGAATTATCCTGTTCCTTTCCGTATTTGCAGTTTTCCCATTATGATTCATTTCTGTATCATTCCCGAAACGCATCTTTCCTGCCTATTCTTCCAGCTCCTATTATTCATAAATTGCAGTTTCTATCATACCATACCCTCAAAAAAATAGGAACAGGATTGACTCTTTTTCCCAAACCTTTTAAAATTAACCGAAACCTGTATTTTCTTACTACAAAAACACTGAATTTTACTTATCAGGAGGATTTTCATGACTGATCAGATCATTACTGGACACACCAGACTCGGCTGCCTGCTCGGCACACCGGTTGCACACAGTATCTCTCCCATGATGCACAATGAATCGTTCCGTCTTCTGGGGCTTGACTGTGTTTACCTCTGTTTTGATACTAAACATGCAGATCTCGGGAATATGGTACAGACATTAAAAGAAATGAACGTTTACGGCTTTAACCTTACAATGCCGGATAAAGAACGGATTCTTCCGTATCTCGATGACCTCTCTCCGGCGGCCCGGATGATCGGAGCCGTCAATACTGTCAAAAATGACAACGGACGGCTGATCGGCCACAACACAGACGGCATCGGCTACATGCGTTCTTTGCAGGATACTGGCTACGAGATCAAAAGCGGAGCCATGACTCTGTTCGGCGCAGGCGGAGCGGCTTCCTCGATCGCAATTCAGGCTGCCCTTGACGGTATCCCGGCGCTTCATATCATAAACCGCCGCGGCCGCTCCTGGGAAAACGCAAAGCGTCTCGTACGGCAGATCACGGAAAACACCGGCTGCCATGCCGATCTTACTGATATGGCTGATCCGCTTGCAGTCAAAAACTGTATCAGCGACAGTCGGCTACTCGCAAATGCAACCTCCATCGGCATGGCCCCGGACACCGACGCCACACCTGTACCGGACCCATCCTGTTTTCACCCGGAACTTCTTGTCTCAGATATCATTTACAATCCGCGCTGCACACGGCTCTTACAGGAAGCCAGGGAATACGGCTGCAAAACCTTCAATGGCATGTACATGCTTCTCTATCAGGGAGCTGCCGCTTTCCGCATCTGGACAGGACAGGATATGCCGGTAGAAGAAATCAGAAAAAAATTTTTTTCTTAAAGAAAAGCCGGTATTTCAAAGGCTCTCATACAATGGGAAATCCTTTCAAATACCGGCATCATTATTTTCTGTATAAATCTGTAGCCTTACGGTACGTCTGTCAGCGCTCCGCCGCTTAGCTTCTCTTCAGGAAATCCGGAATCTGAATATCTCTTTCCGGTACCTTGCTTTCCGGCTTACGCGTTGTGTTCAGCGCATTGAGCTGCGGTGCACGCAGCGGGGTTGTCGGAGTTCTCGGAACGGAAGTCGGTGTGGAAGGCATACCCGTACTTCTTGCGAAATTGAATTCCGGAACACTTCTCTTCTTCGGAGCTTCCTCTTTTACTTCATTCTTGTCATCCAGGCCTGTAGCGATAACGGTTACGCTGGCTTCGTCTGCGTATGTATCGTCGAACAGCGCACCAAAGATAATATTTGCATTTTCGCCTGCCATCTCCTGAACGTAGCTGGCCGCATCATTGGCATCAACGAGAGAAATGTCTCCGGAAATGTTGATGATCACATGGGATGCGCCCTCAATTGTCGTCTCAAGCAGCGGACTGGAAACGGCCTGTTTTACTGCCTCCAGAGCCTTGTCGTCTCCCTTTGCCTGTCCGATACCGATATGCGCGATGCCTTTATTGATCATAACAGTCTGAACATCTGCAAAGTCCAGGTTGATCAATGCCGGCAGATTAATCAGGTCAGTAATACCCTGGACAGCCTGCTGCAGCACTTCATCCGCTTTCTTCAGAGATTCCGGCATCGTCGTCCGTCGGTCAACGATCTCCAGGAGCTTGTCATTCGGGATAACAATCAGCGTATCTACGTTGTTCTTCAGCCGCTCAATACCATTCACGGCATTGTTCATACGTACTTTGCCCTCAAAGCGGAACGGTTTGGTCACAACGCCAACCGTCAGAATGCCCATCTCTTTAGCAATCCCTGCCACAACCGGAGCCGCACCTGTACCGGTACCGCCTCCCATACCGCAGGTGACAAACACCATATCTGCGCCCTGAACGGCCTGACGAATCTCCTCTGCACTCTCCTCGGCAGCCTGCTGGCCGATCTCCGGCTTAGCGCCTGCTCCAAGTCCTTTTGTCACTTTCTCGCCGATCTGAATCGTCGTAGGCGCTTTGCAAAGCAACAGTGCCTGCTTATCTGTATTTACTCCAATGAACTCAACGCCACCGATTGTATCTTCAACCATTCTATTTACTGCATTATTCCCGGCCCCGCCGACTCCGATCACGATAATCTTTGCAGCGGATTCCGTTTCGTTTGACATAATCTCTAACACCGAATTTCCTCCTTTTTGTAGCAGGCGCTCTCCCAGGCACGGGTGTCTCTTTCATAATTACGGTAAAATTGCGCACTTTCGCCCTTGCTACCATACTATCTTTTATAATATAAGTAAATTCAGAATTTATCAAGTACCATTTTTATGTTTTTGCGTGTTTCTTTATATATATTAAAGTCGATATTGCAAGAAAAAAAGAATGAGCCGGATTTCCCACCGGAAACCCAGCTCACAGCTCTTAAGATTATTCTGCCTCCACAGTTACGCCTTCCGCAATATACTGAACCATGGTTGCAATTGCACCGCAAGTCTTGGTTACGGTATCAATTTCCACATACTCACTGACAGAGTGAGGATTCTCAACAGTCGGGCCTACTGAAATAATCTGAAGTTCTTCGCTCCAGGATGCGAAATCAGCACACTCCAAACCGCCATGTACTGCAGTAATGACACACTCATCACCCGTATAAAGATCAAACGCCTGCTTATACAGCAAAGCCACGGTATCGCCTTCGCGCTCTTCCCAGCCTACATTGATGTTGTCCGGATTAAACGGATCTTCTGACCAGGATGTGGCCTCCACACCAAACGCATTGCCAAGAGCAACAAACTGCATGTTTGCCAGCATCACCGGCCAGCGGGAGCTGCAGCGCATAGAAACAGTGA
>CAOJHI010000136.1 GCA_948436005.1 uncultured Lachnospiraceae bacterium | reverse complement strand
CCTGGCAGCTGCCCATTCGATGCAAATTCCAGTTTCAGAGCATTGCTTTTATCTCCGTATTGCGCAGAGGAAACTTTGCTTATGGCTAACGATAAGTCAATATCCTTTGACATTGAGATATCCTGCCCATGAAAGGCCCACTGAATTCCATTGTTTGAAAACACGATACTTTTATTTGTTTTTGCAATAATATCAAACCATTCCTTTTTTGCAATACAATTATTACTGTCAAAGTTAATCATGGCAGTAAGTCCGTCTTCCATTTCCTGCAATTTGGTATCGATATTAGGCATTGTTATATAACTCTGAAATCCTACATCAAACTCATCTTTTACGATAAGTATGTTATTGCCATTATTCACATTCAAAGATATATTTTCAACCACACTCCCCTTCCACTCTTGCCAACTCCTATTATCTTTATCACCACCTACATACCAGTACATTCTATTATTTCCGGCCTGATCTGCAATATTAATTTGGTTCAAATACCACTCGCCAGATCTGGCATTTGAGGGAACGGAAACAGAAAACTTATAGATTCCCGATGGTTTCGGGGATTTCTCCCATTCACCCTTAACATAATTATTCCATAAGCCGCAGCGATAAATAATAGGTTGAGAAACATTATCATTACCAAAGTATAAATCTATTCCTATAATCCCTGTTTCCTCCTCTGTGGCATCAACAGTAACTGTAACTACCCCAGGTTTTATTACAGACTCTGTGAATGTTACACTGTTCACGACCGGTGCCGTTGTGTCATAACCGGATGCGGCAGAAACTTTCCTTAATGCCAGAAGTTCTTCCTCGTCAGCAACCATCATTTCAAGAATAAATTCGTCATTCTCACCAAGTGTTTCCGTCAAAGTATCTTCGCTTTGTAGCTCTGTATCTTCCAACGCGGATTCCGTTGCAGATTCTGATTCTATTTCTGACATTGCTTCTGTATCTGTCAGCACCTCTGATTCTAGTTCTGGTTCCGTGTATATTTCATCTGCCTGTTCCGGCTGTGTTTCTATCTGCACTGTTTCTGACAGCTCAGTATTTTCAGTTACAATATTCTCAGGAATTTCACTGCCATAAGCTTCTTCTGTCTCAGCATCTGCTGCCGAAATCTGTCCCGGCATTATTGCCATAAGCATGGAAGACGCCAATAATATGCTTACTGTCTTTTTTATTTTTTTGTTCATAACACTTCCCCTTTCCCTTTTCCGCCCTTGAATTAAATTATTTTACCTGCATGACCTTTTGAATTCGCACATAACCACAGGCCCCTGTTTCTGATAAAAAAACAAATCCATTCTCTGTACTAACTGTTAAAATTATACAATAAAGAAAAATAATATACAACATAAACGATTGTGCTTCCAAGGGACAAAACCGCCATTTCACCCGTCTGTTTATTGCAAAATACTTATTTTATTTCTCAAATCCACAAAATATATGCTTTGTACCAACTGCAAGCATCAAAGAAACCGCGCCTGAAAATAAAACGACAGCAAACTCAAACCCTTGGCATGCTTCAAACAACACCCCATACAGCGCATTCCCCAACGGCTGCGAGCACATCGAAACAGTCAGGATAACCGAGATCACCTTACCAAGCAGATGCGGCGGGGTCTCTGTCTGAATGAACGACATAATCTGTACCACAAAAATGGTGGAAAACACCATGATACAAAAACAACAGAGCGCCATAATCACGTAGCTCGCCAGCGCAGAGGCTGACAGAAACAGGGACACGCCAATCGGAAACACGCAGACAGCACATGCAACAATCAGATTTCCTGATTTTCTGATCGTCAGTTTTTTCGCAAAAATACCGGCGCAGATGCCTCCTGCCAGGCCGCCTGCTGCCAGGGCGCCCTCCGCAAAGCCATACAGCCTGTTTGCCGCCTCTCCCAGCTCCAGCACCTCCGTGATCAGATACGGCATTCCAACCGTCAGCATAGCTGACAGGAACAGATTCACCCCGCAGGCCACAAGCAGCGCCTGCCCAATTTCCGGCCTGTCCTTTTTTATAAACCGGATGCTCCCGGTAAAATCTGCCTTTACCGTTCTCCATATGCCTTCTCCTTTATCCTGTTTTACATGAGGCATCTGAATAAACAGCTCCATAACCGCTGATACAAAAAAACACGCCATACAGACCCGCAGCACCGGCTCCAGCCCATATGCACTGTACAAAATCCCCCCAAGAACCGGCCCAATCAGCCCTGCAAAAGAACTGATCGTGTTAATAATCGAATTAGCTTCCATAAAATGGTCCGGGCTGACCAGCGCAGGGATGCTCGCCTGCACAGACGGCTGATAAGCACCTGCAATCCCGTACAAAAGCATCAGCATAACCGTCAGCAGCAAGACAAGATCCACACGATTCATCAGCAAAGAAAATCCCAGAATAAGCGCTGCCGTAAAAAAATCCAGCACCACCATAATATTTCTCTTATTCACCCTGTCCGCAACAATCCCCCCAACCGGTGACAGCAAAATTGCCGGAAGAAACGCACACGCCGTAACCGTCCCATAAAGCGCCGAAGACCCCGTCTGATTCAGCAAATACAACGGCAACGCAAACCTGATCGTCGCATTCCCAAACAACGAAATAATCTGCCCAATCACCACCAACATAAAATTCCTCGAAAACAACCTCTGATTCATTAAAAAAATCCTCCTATACTCACTGTAAAAAAATACTCGCAAAAATCTTCTAAAACACATCTTTATCAAAAATACCAACCACCGGTATGTATTAAGTCAAAAAAATAAAAGTAAAGTATTGCTGCAAAGTCAGCCCCGCGGGAAAAGGTATGTCCACGGGGTGACTTGTTTGCCTCGGAACCCCCTGAGCATACCTTTTCCCGCGGGGCGTCCCCCTCCAGCACCCTACCTCCTATTTTTTCCTCTGATAGATAGCCGTCAGCTCCGCTACTCTCTCAATCATCTCCTGATCCACAATATCCAGTCCCAATCCACGCATCATCTGCTGAAATACTAAAAACTTACGAAACGTCTTCTCTTCCGAACTGTCAAAAATCATCGGATTCGTCCACACATTCGCCACAAGTATAATCAGCTCTGCAAGCTCTTCCGGATAGTCAGTACAGATGGAGCCGTCTGCAATCCCCTGCTCAATAATCGGCATCACATAATGAGGGGCAGCATCATACATCGTGTCCTGCAAAAGGCTGAACAAAAGCTTCGGATTTTTGCTGAAATCAGGAGCTACCGTGAAAATCTCATCCTGCACGGGACGATTCAGGGATGCCTGAAAAATCAGCTTCAGCTTATCCTTTCCGTTTAAATCAGAACGGTCCCGAACTCTGGCAAGCATCTGATTGGACTCAGACGTCATTCTGTCCGTAACCGCAATCAGAATCTCTTCTTTGGATTTAAAATGATGATAAATAGCGCCTTTGCTGAGCCCGCCCAGTCCGTTAATAATATCCTGGATCGAGGTCGCCTCGTACCCCTTCTCCATAAACAGACTGTAGGCAACATCCAATATCCGCTGAACCGTCTCTTCCGGATGTTTATTCCTCGCCACGTTCTTTCTCCTCCAAACATACCATTAGTATGTTTTATACTTTATCATACCAACAGTATGTTTGTCAACTCAATCCCGATTATTTTTCTATCTCGCGAATCAGGTTCACCATCTCAATCGCGCCTGCTGCACACTCGTAACCTTTGTTCCCCGCTTTTGTACCGGCCCGCTCAATTGCCTGCTCAATATTTTCTGTCGTCAGCACGCCGAACATCACCGGAATTTCTTCTGCCAGAGAAACTGCTGCAATCCCCTTTGATACCTCACTGCAAACGTAATCATAGTGGCTCGTGCTGCCCCTTATCACAGCCCCAAGACAGATCACTGCATCATACTTTTTACTTTTTGCCATTTTAGACGCAACAAGCGGAATCTCAAACGCCCCCGGAACCCACGCCACATCAATGTCCTCTTCCGCAACCTCATGGCGCACCAGCCCGTCAACTGCCCCGGCAAGCAGTTTTGAAGTAATAAATTCATTAAAACGCGCCGCCACAATTCCAACCTTAATGCCGCTTGCCACTAACTTACCTTCCAATGTTCTCATAATTCCGTTTTCCTTTCTTTCCATCTTCCAAATTTTAATGATTCTAATATTAAAGCTTTATTTCAAAGGTAATCCTCCGTAAAATATGCCTCCGCAATATTACTCAATTGCCTATCCTTCATAATTTAACAGATGCCCCATGCGCATCTGCTTTGTCTTCAGATAAAACAGATCATGCTTTGTAGCCTCCATCTGCAGGGGCACACGCGCGGCAATGTGCAGGCCAAATTCTGAAAGCTGATATACTTTATCCGGATTGTTTGTCAGCAGACGCAGACTTTTCACGCCCAAATCCCGCAAAATCTGCGCACCTATGTAATACTCTCTCTCATCACCTGCAAAGCCCAGCGCCAGATTTGCCTCCAGCGTATCCATCCCCTGCTCCTGCAGCTCATAAGCGCGCAGCTTGTTGATCAGGCCGATCCCGCGCCCTTCCTGGCGCATGTAGAGCAAAATGCCGCGCCCTTCCTGTTCAATCTGATGCATTGCAGCCGAGAGCTGCTGACCGCAGTCACAGCGCAGGGAACCAAAGGTATCTCCGGTCAGGCATTCAGAATGCACGCGGCAGAGCACTTCACATCCGTCACCAATCTCCCCCTTTACAAGCGCAATATGATGCTCTCCATTCAGGCGGTTCACGTATCCGTAAGCCTTAAAATCTCCGTATTTCGTAGGCATCTTTGCCACTGTCACACAGTCAACCAGCTTTTCTCTTACCTTGCGGTAATTCTGCAGATCACGGATGGTAATAAACTTCATGTTCCACTGTTTCGCCAGTTCAGCCAGCTCCGCGGTGCGCATCATTGTCCCGTCCTCCCGCATGATCTCGCAGCAGAGCCCGCACTCCTTCAATCCGGCAAGACGGCACAGGTCAACGGTTGCCTCCGTGTGCCCGCTTCGCTCAAGCACTCCGTTCTTCTTTGCAATCAGCGGGAACATGTGTCCCGGACGCCGAAACTCATCCGGCCCCGACGTCTCATCCGCACAGCGCAGCGCCGTAACGGAGCGCTCTGCAGCCGAAATTCCCGTTGTTGTTGTCACATGGTCAATTGACACCGTAAAAGCCGTTTCATGGTTATCCGTATTTTGCCGGACCATCTGCCAAAGACCGAGCCTGCTGCCATACGCTTCGGACATTGGCATACAGATCAGCCCTTTCCCGTATGTTGCCATAAAATTAATATTTTCGGTTGTCGCAAACTCTGCCGCGCAGATGAAATCCCCTTCGTTCTCACGTTCCGGATCATCTGTTACCAGAATTATGTTTCCCTTTTTTAATTCCTCAAGCGCATCTTCAATAGAATCAAATGAAACCATCCTTCTTCCTCCTTCAATACCCGCATCGGGCCAGAAACTCCCGTGTTACGCTGCTTTTCCGATCTTCCTGCCGAGCTGGCAGCAGCCGTTCCACGTACTTTCCGATTACGTCATTTTCGATATTCACCAGATCGCCGCTGCGTTTCTCTCCCAGTGTTGTCATCCGAACCGTATGCGGAATGACCGAAACCTGAAAACGGTCCGCATTTACTGTGGCTACGGTCAGGCTGATTCCGTCGATCGCAACGCTTCCCTTTTCCACAATATACCTCAACAGACGGGGTTCCGCCTGCACTGTATACCAGATGGCCATGTCATCCCGATGAATCTCTGTAATTCTTCCAACACCGTCCACATGCCCTGATACAATATGCCCGCCAAACCGTCCATCTGCCCTCATAGCGCGTTCCAGATTGACTCTGCTGCCGCATCGAAGCTGCGCCAAAGAAGAGCGGTTCAGCGTCTCATGCATAACATCTACCGTAAACCGTCCGTCTGCAAGCGATGTCACAGTCAGGCAGACACCATTTACACAAATGCTGTCACCAACCTCCGTTCCTTCCAGTACCTTTATTGCCTGCACGGTAAGTACTGCACTGCTGCTCCCTTTCTGCACCTGCTCAACAATACCGGTCTCTTCAACGATTCCCGTAAACATCTGTATCCACCTCACTTTCCATTAAAATGTCTGCGCCAAGCCGGATTATTTTGCTGTTTTTTAATCGGACTGCCTCCTCCAGAGAAGAAAAACCCTGTCCTTCCGCCGGTGTCTTTGCCTCCCTGCCGCCAAGCAGCTTTGGGGCAATATAGGCCTGTACCTTGTTCACGATTCCGTTTTTCATCGCTGACCAGTTCAAAGTACCGCCGCCCTCCAGCAAAACACTGTCAATCCCTCCATCCCCGAGCTGCCTCATCAAATCCTGCAAATCTACCTGACCGTTTTGGGATGCTGTTCTCAGAATATAACAGCCTGCCTGCTCATAAGCAGCTGCCTTCTTTTTGTCATAATTACACGTTGCAAGGATTGTGGGAATTTCCCTGGCTGTCGCAATGACTCTGGCATCCAGCGGTATACGAAGTCCGGAATCGCACAGAATCCTTACCGGATTTTTGCCATCTTTTATGCGGCAGGTGAGCAGCGGATCATCTGCCTGTACGGTTCCGGTTCCGACCATAATGGCGCGGTATCTGTGCCTTTGCTGCTGCACATGCATGCGCGCTTCCTCCCCTGTAATCCATTTCGAAGCACCCGTATACGCCGCAATTTTCCCATCCATCGTCATCGCATACTTCATCACAACAAACGGAAGCCCTGTTCTGATATAGTGAAAAAACACCTCATTCAGCCTGTCACACTCCTCTTGCAGAACATGCTCCGTCACGCGCACTCCATGCTCCCTCAGCATCCGGATTCCCTTACCCTTCACAAGCGGGTTCGGGTCCACGGAGCCAACTGCCACATGCGCAATTCCAGCCTGTAAAATCGCATCCACACAAGGCGGCTGTTTTCCATGATGGCAGCATGGTTCCAGCGTTACATACATGGTTGCTCCCTGCGGCGACTCCGTACACGACGCCAGAGCTTCCCGCTCTGCGTGAAGCCCGCCAAATTTCCTGTGCCAGCCCTGGCCGATGACACGCCCGTCCTTTACAAGCACTGCTCCGACCATAGGATTCGGGGCAACCCAGCCACAGCCCCGCTGTGCCAGTTCAATCGCCCTGTGCATAAAATCATTTTCATTCACTCTTTTCACCTCCAAATGAAGCAGGGGCAAAATCAGTTTTCCATTTGAATGCAGAACAACGTATCGCCAACAATCTCCTGCTGTGTCCCTGCGCAATCAAGTAGCAAAGTGTCATTCTCCACTACTGACCGCGCCGCCCGCACGTTGCGTCAGCAACAATTTTCCCTGTGCAGGCGTGCGCATAAAAATAGCCCTGAATCAAAATATTCAGGGCTGACACCAATGGCTGTTCTTGAGCAAGTATGGAAGTTATTTCCTCCCTGAAGCGCGCAAAACTGCGCATCTTGCCGGAGGCTTTTATCATACAGGAGAAAAAATTTCAGGTTCCTATACAATAGAAAAGCTCCGGAATGCAAAAACACATCCCAGAGCAAAATCTCATTCACTTACCTAAAATCAGACTCATCTTCTCTCATCCAGACTATACTGTCGGCCTCGGAATTTCACCGAATCATGCCTTGCGGCTCGTGGGCTATACCACCGGTAGGGAATTCTTGCTGGTCAGACTTTCACAGTCCGGCCAAAGTCACCCTGCCCTGAAGATCTTATTCAGTTTACGCAGCCAGTATATCGAATACTGGCTGTGTTGTCAAGAACATCTAAGAGGCTGTCGCACGAAAGGAATCATAGACAAAATATCGCAAAATATGATTTCTTTGTTATCTGAGTAAATAATTACTCGATTTCCAGTTCTATATAATCATCCGGAATTTCAACGCCCAGTCTTTCGCAGATTTCCTTGTTGTATTTCTTTGTAAATGCAGGTGCATACTCAATCGGCATCTGGGAAATATCCTCACCGTCTGCCAGAATACGGGCTGCCATTTCTCCTGTCGCATATCCGAGATCGTAGTAGCTGATTGACAGTGTCGCTGTACCGCAGATCTTACAAGGACCTTCTTCACCGGTGATGATCGGCACTTCTTCCTGACTGCAGATATTTCCGATCAGCTCTGCATTAGAAGCTGCCGTATTATCCGTCGGAATATAAATCACATCACTTTCTGCCGCTGCTGTCATTGCAACGGAGGAAATATCATTGGAATCTGAAAATCCATACGACTTACACGTATAGCCTCTTTCTTCCAGCTCGGCTGTCACAACATCCACCTGGTACTGTGAATTCGCCTCTGCGGAACAGTAAAGCAGGCCAACAGACTCCTTGTCCGGAAACAGCGCTTCAATCATCGCTGCTTGTTCTTCCAACGGTGCCAGATCAGATGTTCCGGAAATATTCCCACCTGCTATTCCGTCAAAATCATCGAGATCCAGGGCTACGCCATATTCCGTGACAGAGGTTCCGAGAATCGGGATCTCGCTCGTAGCCGTAGCCGCTGCCTGCAGCGCAGGCGTCGCATTCGCCAGAATCAAATCCACACCGGAAGATACAAAGCCGTTCACAATCGTCGGGCAGGTATACGCATCTCCCTGCGCATTCTGCTCATCAAATGTCACCTGATCCCCAAGCCGCTCTGTCAGCGCATCCTTAAATCCCTGCGTTGCCGCATCCAGCGCCTCATGCTGTACAAACTGGCAAATTCCTATCGTGTATGTTTCTTCTGCATTTCCTGCCATACCCAAACTTCCTGCCAGAAGTGCAGCCGCCGGAAGCAATGTCCAAAATTGTTTTTTCATGATTCATCCCTACCTTTTTCAGAATATTTACGTCTTTTGATAGGGATAGTATACTCTATTTCTTATCATTTGTAAAATTGATAGTTGTAATAAAGTGCATCAATATTTTCGATTTAAGAT
>CAOJHI010000135.1 GCA_948436005.1 uncultured Lachnospiraceae bacterium | reverse complement strand
GTCACCTGCGGCTGATCCCACAGCCAGCGAAGTGCCAGCTCAGCCGGTGTATAACCGCTTTCTGCAATCTTTTCTTTTGCCTGTGCCGGCAGATTGTTTACAAGGCGCCCGCCGCGCAGCGGCTCCATAATAATCACCGGTATGCCCTTTGAAGCCGCATAATGAAGCCCCTCACGGCCCGCCTGGCTGTTCTCATCCAAATAATTATACTGAATCTGACAAAAGTCCCAGTCATACGCATCCAGAAGTGCTTTGAAATTTCCGCTGTTCCCATGGTAGGAAAAACCAACCTGGCGAATCTCTCCCACCGCTTTTTTCTCTTCCAGCCATTCCTGTATTCCAATGGACACAAGTTTTTCCCAGGTCTTCACATCATTCAGCATATGCATCAGATAATAATCAATATAATTCGTCTGCAGCCGGGCGAGCTCTTCCTGAAATTTCTTCTGCGCGCCCGCTGCTGAACGGATCAGGTAATGCGGCAGCTTCGTTGCAAGGTACACTTCTTCCCTGCAATGGTTTTTCGCCAAAATCTTGCCAACTGCCTCCTCATTTCCCGGATAAATATATGCCGTATCCAGATAATTTACCCCATGCCGGATTGCATACATCAATTCCTGCTCCGCCTTTTCCAGATCTATTGCAGACCCTTTTTTCGTAAAACGCATACACCCATAACCCAAAATCGAAATCTGATTCCCCTTACTGTCTCCCCGATACTGCATACTGTACTCCTTTCTGACTATTTACCTTCGCGTACCCTGCCGGAACATATCCCCCGCCATCAGAGGCAGAGAAAAAAAGAGGAGCAGGCGCCATGGTCTGCCCTCAGTAAGATTCATTGTTCCCATTGTTCCTTCCCCACTTTATCGTATTCTCTCATTCCCAAACTCCGTACTGTATCAGGCCCTTCCTTTATCCGAGCGCCACGTCCAAAATCATCATCAGTGCAAATCCCACCGCAAATCCGATTGTGCCGAGATTGCTGTGTTTCCCTTCCGCCGTCTCCGGTATCAGCTCCTCCACAACTACATAAAGCATAGAGCCGGCGGCAAACGCAAGCAGATACGGCAGCAGCGGAATGATAAAACGCGACAGAAGAATTGTGATCACAGCCGCTATTGGTTCCACGGCACCGGAAAGTACGCCCATAAGAAATGCTTTCGGACGGCTCATTCCCTCCTCGCTGCGAAGCGGCAGACTAATTACCGCTCCTTCCGGGAAATTCTGGATCGCAATACCAATCGAAAGTGCAAAAGCTCCTGCCAGTGTGATCTCAGACTGATCTGCAAGCATGCCCGCAAATATAACACCCACTGCCATCCCTTCCGGAACATTATGCAGCGTGACTGCCAAAAGGAGCATTGTCGTTTTTTTCAGTCTCGTACTTGGTCCTTCGGCCTCGTCGCATCCCAGATGAAGATGCGGCACGAGTTTATCCATTGCAAGTAAAAAAACAAAGCCCAACCCAAGACCCACTACCGCCGGAACAAATGCAAAGCGTCCCATTTTCTCTGACATATCCATGGCCGGAATCAAAAGTGACCATACGGAAGCTGCTACCATGACTCCTGACGCAAAACCAAGGAGCGATTTCTGTAATTTCTGATTCAATTCTCTTTTCAGAAAAAACACACAGGCCGCTCCCAGCGATGTTCCGAGAAACGGAACCAACAGCCCTGCAATTATCTCTTTCATTGAAAGACTCCTTCTCTTTTATGACTCTATCATAGCATATTACTTTCCTGCCAGTCCGGTTACACAGTACGCAGAGAAACCTTGTTTTTTCTTAATTCAGTACAATATCCTCCAACCGTCGCTTAGGCACATAGTGCACATCGTTTTCATCACGGTAATAAGCCACCGGCTCGCCTTCTGCGACCTCTGTCAGTATAATCTCTTCTTTCGGCTTTCCCACTGCAACAATCAAAAGCGGAGCCAGATATTCCGCCAGTTCCAGTGTCTCTTTCACCTCAGAAGCATTAAAATTTCCGATCATGCAGCCTCCGAGTCCCATTTCAACAGCGCTGAGTAAGATCGTCTGCGCCACAATCCCAACATCTTTCTGAAAACGTGCAAGCGAATCCCATACTCTTGTGTCCTGACAAATCACAATAAAACCGGTCGGGCACATCCCCGGATGCGGAAGTGTCATGTCAGGAAGTCCCCTTGCCCATTTTGTCAGTGCCTGTATCTTATTTACTTCGTCCTTTTCCCAGGCAAGATAATAGCGCAGGGGCTGCTGATTGACACTTGAGGCAGAAAGTCTCGCACAATCCACCATCTCAAGCAATTCCCTGCGCGTAATGCGGCGGCTCTCATCATAGCCACGGTAACTTCTGTTTGCTCTTACCAGATCCTTTAACATTTTCCCTTCTCCTCTATCGTGCATCCTCCTAAAAGGATGCCTTCTTCTTTCATGATTTATTCGGCACTTTACCATAAACTCATCATAAATCATTTTCCGGAAAATGTAAATCAAAAACAACGCCTGTCTACAATTCGATATTTATCGATATGTTTCAGACTTATCATACTGCTGCACTGCTGCCTGCATCAGTTCCGAATCCGTCGGATACGCCAGAGAATCCGTACCAATCTTCTGGAACTTTTCACTTCCCCTTCCAAGCAGAAGAATCATTGTTTTCTCCCCATATTCCTCTGCAATCTGAACAGCCCGTCCAACTGCCTCATCCCGCTCTTCCACGCATTCACACACACACCCGGTCATCTCCACATAACCGCGCACCTGTCTGGCAATCGCTTCCTGACACTCAAGACCCGGATCATCTGAAGTGATGACCACATGATCAGAAAATAAGCCCGCAATAATACCAAGTTCTCTTCTGCGGTTCAATGCCTTTCCGCCCGGACAACCAAATACTGCGATAATTTTTTTATAAGAGCCATACTCCTGAAAAACTGCATCAAAAAGCTTCTCAAAACTCAGGCGATTATGTGCAAAATCGACAATTCCACATATTTTCCCATTTTTTGTTAAAAATGTCTCCATCCGTCCCGGCACCAGCGTTTGGGCAAGTGCCCGCTGCATGCAGTGGACCGGTATCCCGTAAACGTACCCGGCCGCTATGGCGGCCATCGCGTTCTCTATATTGAATTTACCCTTCATTGCGAGCTGAAAGCGCTCTGAAAAACGATCACATTTTACACGAAAACTGATATGTTCATCCTGTACCCGAACCTCGCAACAGTGCAGATCTGCCTTTGGATGATGCCCAAATGTCACAATTTTCCCGGCTTTCCTGGCTGCCTTCAAAATCCGTTCCGCATAATCGCAGTCCAGATTCACACACGCTGCTTCACTTTGCCGGAACATGGAAAGCTTTGCACTGAAATAATCCTCAAAATCCTCATGCTCCACTGGGCTGATATGGTCCTCTGAAATGTTCAGAAAAACCCCTACCTGAAACCGGAGCCCGCTGACACGCCTGTACTTTAACGCCTGACTCGACACCTCCATGGTCACATGGGAAACATGATTCTTCCGTGCTTTCGCCAAAAACTCATGAAGCTCAGGTGCCTCAGGCGTCGTCATAACAGCATCCTCCCAGTTTGCCCCATCATAATTCTGTATTGTTGACAGAAGGCCGGTCTCTGCTTCCCCTTGTTCCCGCTTCCACTCATCAAGCATAGATTTCAGGTACCAGGCGGTGGTCGTCTTTCCTTTCGTTCCGGTTATTCCGGTAAGCTGCGGATGGCCGGGCTCATAGCCAAAGAATGCACCGGAAATAACCGCCATTGCTTTTCGGATATCACTCACCACAAAACCTGTCAATCCTTTCCCCGCCGCATAAGGCACTTCACTGACATAAGCGACAGCTCCCCTTCTTGCCGCCTCTGAAAGATACACTTCACGAAACGCTGCTCCCTTGCAGATAAATAAAGTATCCGCCTTTGCTCTCCGTGAATCACTGGTCAGCCAGCAAATCTCTTTCGCCTTTCTTTCCCCTTCTATACTCCTCAGCAGCCCCCGCTCACGAAGGGCTGCCCCAATACCTTCTGCTGTTATCATCAACTCTTCCTCCCCTGCCGCTCTCTTCTGCTGCTTGTCCGACAGGTGCCTTTCTCTTTATTAGATGCTCCTATTCCCCAAAAAGTTTCACTTTCCATCCAAATATTCTTCCAGTGTAATGCCGCGGCTCATAATTTCATGCGCTGCATCCTCTCCCACATACCGGAAATGCCATGCCTCATAATTAATCCCTGTGATATCCCCTTTCCCCCTCGGGTATCTCAAAATGAAACCGTAATCACTGCAATGCTCCCTGAGCCACTTATTTTCCGGCGTTGTCTCCTGTCCACTGTCCAGAATCTGATAGCCCAGCGACACAAGATCGACCGCGAGTCCGGTCTCATGCTCACTGCAGCCAGGCGGCATTGTCTCCTGCGCTTCTTTTTCATATGCCTGCTGCCAGGTCAGCCCCTCACGGCTCATTGTGGCCCGGATATCCTCCTCCAGAAGCCGCTGCTGATACTTTACATCGCGATAACCGGATGCCACCACAAATTCCAGTCCTTCATCGGAACCTGCTGTCAGCATATCACTGAGCGCTCCATACATCTCTTCCGCTACTGCACAGGAACCATTCGACAGCCAGTGAAGCGATACACTGTAATCTGCCGGAAGTGCATGCTCCTTATTTACCAGCATAAGCGGATCTATGGATGCTGATGTAAGCTGGCTGTCTGCTGCCTCTTTCGTTTCTTTTTCTGCCAGCCACGTTCCATTGGCAATACTGGTTTCATTGCTCCCCTCAATTACCTGCTCTGCCCGAAAATGCTGTCCAACAGCCGGAACACCAACCAGCGAAGCCTTTGTTCCCCAGAAAATCGCCGCACCTGCCAGGATAACTCCCACACTTGTTAAGATACGCTGGCGTCCCTGCACTGATTTTCCTTTTATCTCCTGCCTCTCCTTTTGTACCGTATATTCATATATAGACATTTAAAACATCCCCTCCATATCAATTTCCTGCAGCTCTGTCCCCTCACAATGCTGCACGCCTGCCTGAAGTCTGTTGCTACAAAGAGAATATTTCTTTAATGTATCATAATTTCTTCAAAATTGTATCTAATTTGTATCTTTTTTAATTGATATAATTATAAGCTTTCTCTTTATTTTCTTTCATTTCCACATTATCCACAATGGCATCCTCTTCCTGAAAATCAATCTCTCCTCTCAGGGTAAGATACAATAAGGTAATGCCGCAGCGTATTTCATCAAAACCGTACTCCTCTGACATATTCCTCAATACATCGCACCACTGTTCTGTTCCATACATAACAGCCACACCGAATCCATATTCACTGCTGATCAGTTTCCGGTACGCATATCCCTGAAATGTCTCAAATTCCAGTTTGATTTTTTCCTCAAATATCTCACCGTCTCTGAAAATCTCTGCCCCTACAGCTCCACAGACAGAAGCGTAGTCTTTCTTTTGTGTTCCTGTCTCTTTTGCTATTGCTGTCAGTTTCTCCCATGCATCGCCTGTCAGACACTCTTTTGTTAAAACATCCATATTTTCATATCCAAGCTCCCCTGCCAGATAATCCATTGCATAGCCTCCACTTACTGATGCATAATAAAGAATTTCTTTTTCCTGGTCCAAGACAACAGTCAGGACATTCTCAAAATCAGGCAGCCCGAAACGTCCGATATAGACAGGAATACGTGCGTTCCCCGCTTCAATACTTGCAAGATAAAAGCTTATCATGGAATAATGATAGTCCTTCGAATACCGCGCTTCCGGCGGCTCCGGCAAAAGCCCTGCTTCATACCAGCTTTGTATAAGCTCCTGTACCTTCTCTTCAATTTCCTGTTCATTGTTCCCATAGATCCAGGTATTATATACCTCCCCAATCCCTACGTATTCTGCTTCCTGTAAAATCTTCAGACGCCCTTCTAAATCCAGGGAATGCACGTCAATAAATTCAATATTTTCTCTGTTTTCCAGAGCCACCTTATCAATCAGATTCTCATCCTGCCATCTGGCATACCAGCTTGGAACGAAAATAGCAAGCGCAATACAAACAGCAAGCGCCAGCATCCTGAGCACGTACTGCAAAGCTGTTTTCCATCTGTGTCTTTGTGTCATTCGATTACTCCTATTTTGCTGACATGGCGCAATTTACGTGCACTCTCCCGGCGCTGCGTCCGCCGCAGTCTTTTTCGTTTTCTCCCCGTTACCTCCGGGAGCCCGAACAGCACCGTAATACGCAGCCCTTTTTCAGGCTCACTCTCAAACTGCCAGCTTCCCTGATGAAGCTCTATGATCTTTCGGCAAAGCGCCAGCCCAAGCCCCGCTCCGCCCTCTTTTCTGGCCCGCGATTTATCCACCATATAGAAGGGCTCCGCAATTCGTGACAGCTCTTCCGGCAAAAGTCCGTGTCCCTCATCCCCGACTGTGACAGAATAACCGCCCGGCAGGGACACCCCTGTCACCCAGATCGTTTTTCCCGGGTCAGACGCTTTTCTTGCATTATCAATCAGATTGATAAACACCGAAGCCAGCAGTTCCCGATCTCCGAAAATTATCCCCTCCTGCGCAGAAACAGAAAGAGTAAGCTGTTTTTCTTCAAGCGAAACTCCAACTATTTTCTGCACCTCCTCCAAAAATTCAGGAACGGAAATTTCCTTGCTGTCAATTTCCTGTTTTCCTGCCAATGTCATCTCCAAAAGCTTATAGGAAAGCGACTGCAGACGTTTGCCCTGACGGTAAATATAATCCGCACACATGTCCTGTTCCTCCGGCGACAGCTCCATCTGGCGCATCGTATCTGCGTAACCGATAATCGAAGTCAGCGGAGTTTTCAGTTCATGTGCAAAGGCTGCTGTAAATTCCTCCTGTCTCTGTACTTCATTTTGCAGCTGCTGCATCTGCATGTTCATGGCATTCGCCATCCAGTTAAAATCTTCTGCCAGTGTTCCGATCTCGTCATGCGCCTTGATCGCAACACGTACCTCATATTTTCCTCTCGCGAACTGCCTCGTTGCCCTTGACAGTTTTTTCATGTTACGCATCACAAAAAACAGCACAAGCAGTATACAAAGTCCTGCCAGGGATGCAATCGTCAACACCCCCAGCTGATATTTTGAATACTGATCTGTCCTGTCGTCAAATATTTCAGTAATGTTCTTCGTTGTCTCAATGTAATCGCCAAATGTGCTTTTACACATAACGATTACGTAGAACTGCTCCTCCATCCGAACAATTTCGTAACCCACATTGTGTTCACTGTCCAGCTCATCCATAATATGATGTTCAAGACGCAGGCTATTGTCCTGGTAAAGCACCTCCCGACCAGACCCAAGCACTCTGGCATTCCCGTACGCTTCTCCCTTTCTGCGGTAAAAGCTCTCTACAATCTTTCGCACAGATGCCTGTTCCAGCTGTTCCTCTGACAATGATTTTTTTGTCAGCTCATAGGAGTTCTGAAACATCTGATTTTCTACTATGCAGCGCTCAACTTCCTGTTTCAGGCTGCTGTCAAAATTGTCCTGAATAATCCATGTGCCAAACAGTGTCAAAAAAATGATAAATACCGGTGTCGTGATAAAAAACAGTTTCCAGGATAACTTCATAGCTCCTCCGTTATACGACCAGACGATACCCTACCTTATAAATCGCTGCAATATGCTCTTCCAGCCCAAGCTTTTTCTTCAGCCTCTGCACATGCAGATCCACAGTCCGTCCTCTGCCGCTGTATTCTCCGCCCCAGACGCTCTCATATATTGTCTCCCGGTAAAGCGCCCGGTTCTTATTGCGCAGAAACAAAAGCAGCAGCTCGTATTCTTTCGTCGTAAGGTCCACAGGATGCCCGCCCTGCATCACAGTTCTGGAATCCGTATCAATCTCAATATCCAGAAAACTGAGGTGCCGTTCCGTTTTCTGGTAGCGCCGGAGCACTGTCTCGACGCGTGCCAGAAGCTCCGCAATATCAAACGGCTTTGCGATATAATCCTCTGCACCCATCTTAAGCCCCTTCACCTTCTGCTGTGTCTCTCCCATCGCAGTCAGAAAAATCACAGGGATGTCCACCGCCTTCGCATATTCCAGCACCTCATATCCATTCAGCTTCGGAAGCATGATATCCAAAAGCATCAGGTCAAAAGTCCGTTCCTGTATGATATTGGCCGCTTCCTCACCGTCCGGTGCAATCTCACACTGATACCCTGCTTTAACCAGATTCATCCGGATCAAATTTGCAATCGGCTCCTCGTCTTCCACAATCAATATCTTAATCATGTTGTCTCTCCCCGCTGTAAAATATCTGCCGGAAAAGCAGCTTCTCAGGCACCATCCCGGCTTCTTCGTCTGAACTGATTTTTATCGTAACACAGTTTTTCTTTCACACCAAGTATACAGGGGATTCTTAAGGATTTTTTAATAATATTTTTACAGGAAGTGCCTGAATACAGAACTTTTTCGATGGTTTTGTGACTAGTGTGTGTCCAGCGCGGCAAATCTTTACAAATTTAAAGGTACGTTTTTCTATTTTATAATTGCAGCAAATCCTGCCGCCTTAAGCTCCTTTACCAGAGCCTCCGCGTTAGACCGGATATCGAATGCACCGCACTGCACCTTATACTGGCCGTCCTCCTGCTTGACGATTGCCGGGAAGCCTGCACCTTTAAGCTGTTTGACAAGCTTGTCCGCATTGTCCTTACTGTCAAAGCTACCCGCCTGGACCTTGAGCTGCTTGTTGATCGGCTCTGGAGCTGCGATCTTGCGGCCAAAATACAGATGTCCCCAGCGGTTGTCCCTGGCATCCTTGCCAAGGTACTCATACTTTGACAATAGATCGGCGCATTTCTCTCTGTCTATGCTTCCGGTGCCGTCAGAGTATTTTGCAAAACTGCGAAATTGCAAAATCTGTGCATCCGGGAACCGGCGCGCGCCCTGACAGAATACATCATACA
>CAOJHI010000134.1 GCA_948436005.1 uncultured Lachnospiraceae bacterium | reverse complement strand
CCTACACGACGCTCTTCCGATCTTTTGTGGACAACAACGGCCTGCAGATCAGCGGAGCTGTCACGGATGTCATGAACATGGAGCCCATTGACAGTAAATTCCGTGATTTCGGCTGGGCTGTCACAGAAATTGACGGAAATGACATGGAACAGGTCTTAAGCGTACTGGAAGCGCTCCCTCTGGAAAAGGGAAAACCGACGGCAGTAATCTGCAAAACAGTAAAGGCAAAGGGACTTTCTTTTGGAGAAAATCAGGCTGATTTTCATTTCTGGAATGCATCAGAGGAGCTGCTGCAGCAGGCAGAGCGTGAGATTGAGGAGCGGATTGCAGGGCTGCAGGAACAATTGGAGGAGACGGAGCAATGATCGGTGAGTTATTTGATCCAAGGAAGGAATTCGGAAAAGCTGTCACAGAAGCGGCGGCGGAAAATCCGGACATCGTTGTTTTTTCAGCAGACAGCGGGAAAAGTTCGGGGTTCGGTGAGTTTATAAAAAAGTATCCGGAGCGGTATTTTGAATGCGGAATCATGGAACAGGGGGTTGTGGGAGCTGCTGCGGGCATGGCAACAGCAGGAAAAATCCCTGTATTCTGTGCAATTGCCCCGTTTGTGACCTGCCGTCCCTATGAGATGATCCGTAATGATATCGGCTATATGCGCCAGAATGTGAAGCTGGTGGGGCGCAACTGCGGAATTACGTATTCGGATCTCGGCAGCACGCATCAGAGCCTGGATGATTTCGGCCTGATGCGGCTGATACCGGGCATTACGATTCTTGCCCCCTCTGATCCTGTCGAGATTCAGGAGGCAGTTAAGGCAATGCTTGCATACAGGGGCCCTGTCTATATGAGAATCGGAAATCCGAAAATACCGCAGATATTTGAGCGGGAGCCGTTTATGATCGGCAAAGGAAAGCTGCTGCGGGAGGGTACAGATGTTACGGTTGTTGCGACCGGCTCAGTGACAGGGAATGCATTAAAAGCAGTTTCGGCGCTGGAGGGGCTGGGGATTTCTGCGGAGCTGATCGGGATGCCGACCGTAGTTCCGCTTGATAAAGACCTGATTCGCAGATCTGCAGCCAAAACAGGCAGAGTAGTCACAGTGGAGGAGCATTACGTCAGCGGAGGACTGGGCTCTCTTGTCACAGAAGAATTGTCTGATATGGGCAACGTCACAGTCAGGCGTATGGGACTTCCTCTGGATTATGCGAAGACGAGCGGGGATTACGAAGAACTGCTTGCGTATTACCGTTTGGATGAAAAAGGTATTGTAAACGGTGTGAAAGAGTTTTTAAGCTGAAAAGTTTGTTAAAATACGGCTGCTTACGACGGATGCAGATATTGCAGGATCTCTTGCAAGCTGCATCCGTTGTGGTTTGTGTGACTATGCTTCTGGATAATAAAAAGAGATTCTGGTAAAATGGGAAGAAAAGGGGGAGGCTATGAGTATGAAAAAAGCAGGCTTTACGGGATGGATACAGGAACGGATCACAGTGCTTCTCAGGAAAGTGCGCCTGACGAAGCGGCTGCTGATCAGTTCAGTTGCACTGCCTGCAATTACCTGCCTTTTTATCATTTTGCTCCTGAGCATTACCGCTTATTCGACGATTACAAAGAGTGAACGGGAACATGTGGAAATGGTTGAGCGCATGATTCAGTATAATTTAAACGTATATCTTGAATCCATTATTACCCCGCTGAATGCACTCAGTACAAAGACGTCGCTTGTCTCTGCTGTGAATAATTACAATAAAGTGATTGCCACGAATGATTGGTCGCTCTATTCCACGGAGGTCTCGGGGGACATATTTTCATATTTTGCGGACAATCACGATCTCTATTCGATTGAGCTGACCGGGACAGAGTCTTCTATTATTTTTTTTCCGGATAATATTACCTCCGGAAAGCTGGAAAACAGCCGGTTTATGCGGCAGATGCAGGAATCGGAAAAGCGTATTGTCAGCTTTGGAAACTGTCCGATGGAAAATAATACGGTTTTTCAGAAAGAGGAAAAAAGGAAAATTGTGATTGGGGTACAGATTAAGTCAAAGCTGTACAGCAATGTTATCGGCGCCCTGTTTGTGTCAATTGACCCGCAGCTTTTTATAGAAAAGATCGCGATGGGAGTAGATGAGTCCCTTTATAATATTGTGGTGCACACAGCAGATGATTTACTGGTATCAGCCAAGCTTTGCCCGGAAGAACAGGAAACACTTGGAACAGTACTGGAAGAATTACCGGCTCAGGAAGAGGGAGTATTGGAAATAGGCGGCACGAATTATCTTGTCTCAAAGTCTGTGACCAACCCTCTGGAATGGAATCTGATGATTTTTACGAATTATGACCGTATGATTTACAGGCTGACGCAGAAAATTTATCTGTGTATTCTGATTGGTATTGCACTTGTTGTGATTCTGGTACTGGTCACGTTCTTTGTATCACAGTCCATTATACGGCCCATTAACCAGCTGGTGACAGCCATGCAGAAAGACGCGCTTCCGGCCGAAAATGGAGAGATACAGCTGACTGGCTCAGATGAACTGACTTATCTTGCGCAGAATTTTAATGAGATGGGCATTCGAATCCATACGCTGTTCCGGGCAAATATGGAAGCCCAGGATCAGAACCGGAAGATTGAACTTGATTCGCTGCAGGCCCAGATCAATCCGCATATGCTGTATAACACGCTGGATTCGATTAACTGGATGGCTTATCTTTCCGGGACAGACCGAATCTGTGACATCATTCACAGCCTGTCTGCGTTTTACCGCCTGACCCTGAATCAGGGGAAACTGTTCCATTCGATTCAGGATGAGCTGGAACAGGTGGAGTATTATCTGATTTTAGAGCAGTTTATTTATAACGACCAAATTTCCTATGAAATCCAGGTGGACGGGGCATATTCAGAAGGAATGATTCCGCGTATCATTCTTCAGCCCATTGCTGAGAACGCGATTTTACATGGCTTTGTATCCTCCCGTCTGCATCTGGTGATACGTGTGTTTGAGGAAAAAGAGTTTCTGATGATTACAGTGGAGGATGATGGCTCCGGTATTTCCTGTTACGGAAAGGAGGAGGTGCCGGTATCTGTCATGAACTCCAGCACAAATGGGTATGGGCTGAAAAATATTGACGAGAGGCTCAAGCTGATCTATGGAGAAAAATATGGAATCACGTTGCAAAATCAGAAGGAGAGGGGACTTCTGGCCAGAATTTATCTGCCGCTGCAGATTTTGCCGGATACTTGACAGAAAGAGAGGCATATGATGAAAGTACTGATCCTGGATAATGATAAATGGGTTGTAGAGGGACTCAGAAAACTGGTTGAATTGGTTGACAGCAGCCTGGAACGCGTTGTTTTCACGTCTTCTGTTGACGCTCTGGAATATGCCAGAAAAGAAAAGCCGATGCTCGTCATTGCAGATGTGGAGATGCCGGAAATGAACGGACTGGAATTCTGCCGCAGGCTGTGCCAGCATTACCATCCACATATGATTATCATCAGCGGATATGACAAATTTCATTATGCGCAGGAAGCAATCAGCATCGGTGTATCCAGGTATGTTCTGAAGCCGGTCAAACAGCCTGAATTTGTGGAGCTGTTAAAACAGGAACTGGCAAACATTGAACGCGAGAAGCTTGAGCAGAGAATTTTGAAACAGAGCGCCCTTTTTGCGGAGCTGAATCTGGAAACAGCAGGGATTGAGCCGATTGTCGGGAGCGCAGATTCTGTGCAGTATATTACAGATAAAATGCTTGCGCAGGATTGCGGAAACGTTTCTCTTGACACAGTGGCAAATGCCTGCAATATCCACAGGAATTATCTGAGTATTCTGTTTAAAGAGAAGGTGGGCGTGAATTTCAAGGATTATGTATTGCAGTACAAAATGCGCAAGGCAAAACAGCTGCTTTGCAGTTCGAATATCAAGATGGGTAAAATTGCGGAGGAGCTGGGATATATGGATGTGAAAAATTTTTCCAGAGCGTTCAAATCGTATACCGGACAGGCCCCGTCAGAGTACCGGAGCCAAATCAGAGAAAACAGAGAAAAGGAGCAGGATGAAACCGGCATTTTTTTAAATTCATAAAGATTATCTTAAATCTTAAGAATCTACTTGGTTCATGAGAAAAAATGATTTATACTGTGGGTAGCGAGGGAACTGCTGCCAGAATTCCGATATTGCGGCAGCCCCTGAACTGAGGAGAGGGAGTGAGCAGAATGCGTATATTCGATGCCCTGACTGCGGCAAAGACGGGACAGAAGAAAAGAAAAAAGACATACGGGCTGCAGACAGTCTGGAGCGAGCAGGCTGCGCCGGAGGAGGTACCGAAGGAGTATCCGAGGCCGCAGCTGCAGCGCAGTGAGTGGATCTGTCTGAACGGGCACTGGCATTACTCCTTTACAAAAAAGGGAAACAGGCCTGAGAATTTTGACGGAAGGATCCTGGTGCCCTTTGCTCCGGAAAGTACCCGTTCCGGTGTCGGCAAAAAGCTGCATCCGGGGGAGTATCTCTGGTATTTCCGCAGCGTGGAGATTCCGGAGATTCGGAAAGGAAAAAGGCTTTTGCTGCATTTCGGCGCCGTGGATGAGCGGTGTATTATCTGGTGGAATGGAAAGCTGCTGGGAGGACACCGGGGAGGATATCTGTCCTTTACGTTTGACGTGACGGAGCAGCTGCATGAAGGGAAAAATACGGTCTGGGTACGTGTTCAGGATGACACGGACGAGGGACTGGCGGCACGCGGAAAGCAGACTCTGGACCCGGAGGGGATGTTTTATACAGCGGTCAGCGGCATCTGGCAGACCGTATGGCTGGAATGGGTGCCGGAGAATTATATCGAGAATATAAAGATTACGCCCCGTTTTGACGAGGGTGAGGTGAAGCTGGAGCTGACGATGATGGAGCCGCTGGATGTGACGGTGCTGGTCAGCGGCAGGTGGAGCTCTTATCTGCACCAGATTCCCGCCTCGTCGTTTGTTGCTGCGGAGAAAAGCGCAGAGGGCAGATGCAGCGTATATGCGGCAGGCGACCAGAGTGAAAAGGTCATGACAACAGCAGTGATTGCACTGCCGGAGGTCCATGCGTGGAGCCCCGAGGATCCGTTTTTGTATGATCTGGTGATCCGGGCAGGGGAAGATACGGTGCGAAGCTATTTTGCGCTGCGTAAATTTTCAGCGGGGCAGGATAAAAACGGGGTTGCGAGGCTGTTTCTGAATAACAAACCGTATTTTGTGAACGGGGTGCTCGACCAGGGATACTGGCCGGAGAGTCTGTACACGCCGCCCTGTGATGAGGCAATGATATTTGATATTACCCGTATGAAAGAGCTTGGCTTCAATATGCTGCGCAAACACGTAAAGATTGAGCCCATGCGATGGTATTATCACTGCGACCATATCGGGATGCTCGTATGGCAGGACATGGTAAACGGGGGCGGGCCGCTGGATCTGAAGCGGCTGTGTTATCTGCCGACCGTACTGCCGCCCGCGGGCACGCAGGTGAAGGATAATCATTACAGTTTTTTTGCAAGGACGGATAAACAGGCCCGTGCTCAGTGGCTGGAAGAATGTATAGCCGCAGTGCTGCAGCTGTATAATTGTCCCTGCATCAGTATGTGGGTACCGTTTAACGAAGGCTGGGGACAGTTTGATGCGCTGCGCGTGACGAAAAAAATAAAACGTGAGGATCCGACGCGCCTGGTAGACCATGCAAGCGGCTGGTTTGACCAGGGGGGCGGAGATATCCGGAGCGTTCACAATTATTTCCGGCCGTTGCGGGTACAGAAAGGGCGGCGTCCTTTTGTGCTCTCCGAGTACGGAGGGTATTCGTGCCCGGTTCCGGGCCACATGTATGCGAGCGTTTCCTATGGATACCGTTCTTATCAGAATGCAGAAGAGTTTTCTGAGGCTTTCGGGCAGCTCCAGAAACAGATCCGAGCGTTGGAGCAGCAGGGACTTGCAGGGGCGGTCTATACACAGGTATGCGATGTGGAGGAAGAGATCAACGGTCTTTACACGTATGACCGGAAGGTCTGCAAGGTGAAAAAACGCGGGGCAGACTATAGCTGCAATAAAAAGTGAAAGCAATTTGACAACCATTTGGCTTGTGGGAGAGCAGGCAAAATTATAAGACAGAGTACAGGAGACAGAATATGAAAAAAATGCTGTTTGTGTACAATCCCAGGTCAGGAAAGGGATTGATCAGGAACCATCTTTCAGCCATTCTGGAACTTTTTTCGGCAAATGATTTTGAGATAACCGTATATCCGACGAAAAAAGGCCTGGATGCCAGCGATATTATAAAGAGATGTGCCGGGGATTACGACGAGGTGGTCTGCAGCGGCGGAGACGGTACGCTGGATGAAGTTGTGAGCGGCCTGATGCGAAGCGGGGTAAGGCGGACGATCGGTTATATACCGGCTGGGAGCACAAATGATTTTGGCAACAGCCTCGGAATTCCGAAGCAGATGGAGCAGGCTGCGCAGCTGATCGTAAAAGGGGAACCTTTTGCCTGTGATATCGGTAAATTTAATGACGAGTATTTCGTTTATGTGGCAGCTTTCGGTTTCCTGACCGATGTCTCCTATCAGACGAACCAGGAGCTGAAAAATATGCTGGGGCATACGGCGTATCTGCTGGAGGGCATGAAGCGGGTCGGCAGCTGGAAGAGCTATTTCCTTCGGATAGAGAGCGAGGAATTCACGGATGAAGGGGAGTTCATGTATGGAATGGTTTCCAATTCCACCTCAGTGGCCGGGATCCGCGGGCTGACCGGGAAAAATGTGGAGCTGAATGACGGCCTGTTTGAGGTTATGCTGGTGCGCACGCCTCAGAATCTGGCCGACTGGCCGGAGGTTATTACAGCGATTCTGATGAAGGATGAGGCGAGCAAAAATGTCGTGCGTTTTAAGACAAAGCATCTCAGAATCACGTCGGAGATCCCCGTAGCCTGGACGCGTGACGGGGAAAACGGCGGGGAGCACACGCAGGCAGAGCTGGTGAACCTTCCGGAGGCGATTGAGTTTATGACGGAAGCAGCGGGCGCTTCCCAGCTTTCCACGACTTTAAATTAAAACAAAGGAGGATTTTATGTTTTATGCAGGCATTGATCTTGGCACTTCAGCCGTCAAACTTCTGTTGATGGATGATGCCGGGAAGATTCATAAAATTGTATCAAAAGAGTATCCGATTTATTTTCCGAATCCGGGATGGTCTGAACAGAACCCGGAGGACTGGTATGAGCAGACAATAGCGGGATTAAAGGAACTGTTTGCAGAATGCGACCGCAGCCAGATCGCTGGGATCAGCTTTGGCGGGCAGATGCACGGCCTTGTGATTCTTGACGGGAAAGACAAGGTGATCCGGCCTGCGCTTTTGTGGAACGACGGGCGTACATACGAAGAGTGTGATTATCTGAATCAGGTCATCGGAAAGGAAAAGCTTTCTGAGTACACGGCAAATATCTCATTTACCGGTTTTACCGCGCCCAAAATTCTCTGGGTGAAAAACAAAGAGCCGGAGAATTTTTCGAGAATCGAAAAAATTATGCTTCCGAAGGACTACATAGCCTACCGCCTTTCCGGTATCCACTGCACAGATGTGTCGGACGCATCCGGCATGCTGCTGTTTGACGTGAAGAACCGGTGCTGGTCAAAAGAGATGCTGGAAATCTGCGGTTTGAAAGAATCACAGATGGCAAAAGCCTACGAGAGCTACGAAGCCGTTGGGACAGTGCTTCCGGAAATTGCCAGGGAGCTGGATATTCCGGAGAGCGTGAAAATCGTTGCAGGAGCCGGAGATAATGCGGCGGCAGCGGTCGGTACCGGGACAGTCGGAGACGGTATGTGTAATATTTCTCTTGGAACGAGCGGCACGATCTTTATTTCTTCCAGGAAGTTTGGCGTGGATAAGTTCAATGCATTGCACGCATTTGCGCATGCGGACGGGCACTATCATCTGATGGGCTGTATGCTGAGCGCGGCTTCGTGCAACAAATGGTGGATGGATGAGATCATCGGCACAAAGGATTATGCGGGAGAACAAAAGCAGATCGAAAAGCTGGGAGAAAACCATGTGTATTTCCTTCCGTATCTGATGGGAGAGCGTTCTCCGCACAACAATCCGAACGCACGCGCAACTTTTATCGGTATGACGATGGACACAACGAGAGCAGATATGACGCAGGCAGTTCTGGAGGGCGTGGCATTTGCACTTCGGGATTCCCTTGAGGTGGCAAAGGCGCTCGGGATTCAGATCGAACGCACAAAGATCTGCGGCGGCGGGGCCAAAAGCCCTCTGTGGAAAAAAATCATTGCCAATGTACTGAATCTGAAGGTA
Source organism: uncultured Lachnospiraceae bacterium (assembly GCA_948436005.1). Classification (GTDB taxonomy): domain Bacteria; phylum Bacillota; class Clostridia; order Lachnospirales; family Lachnospiraceae; genus Choladousia. Next base: position 672 of record CAOJHI010000134.1, on the reverse strand, counting down.
GACGTCATAGAGAGCGAGGAGGGTCCGGCACTCGGAGGCGCGATGCTGGCAGCAGTCGGCTGCGGAGCGTTCGCATCCGTGGAGGAAGCGGCAGCGAAGCTGGTGCGGATTGTGGACACCGTAGAACCGGAGCCAGAGCTGGCAGATAAATACGAGGCAAGGTATGCACAGTTTAAACAGATTTATCCGGCGTGCAGGCCGCTTTTTGAAACGTTAATGAATGATCGGCCGGAAATGGCATTTGATGAGTAGAAATGCCGGATTGGTCTGTGGCTGGAAAACAACAGAAAAAATAAAAGTGTGCATTGCGCACTTTTGTGATAAAAAAGGTATTAGGAGGATTAAAAAATGAACAACATTCCAAAAGTAAAGATCGGAATCGTGGCAGTAAGCCGGGACTGTTTTCCGGAGTCCCTGTCCGTGAACAGGAGAAAGGCTCTGGTGGAGGCTTACCGGGCAAAGTATGATGCAGAGGATATTTATGAATGTCCGATCTGTATCGTTGAGAGCGAAATTCATATGGTACAGGCGCTCGAGGATGTAAAGGCAGCAGGCTGTGAGGCAATTGTCGTTTATCTTGGCAATTTCGGGCCGGAGATTTCCGAGACGCTTCTTGCGAAGCATTTTGACGGGCCGGCTATGTTTGTGGCAGCGGCAGAGGAATCCGGAGAC
>CAOJHI010000133.1 GCA_948436005.1 uncultured Lachnospiraceae bacterium | reverse complement strand
CCAAATTGTAATTCTGAAAATCAAACCCAATGTTCCTCCGCCGAAAAACAGTCAGTTCATCTCTTCGCATGCCGTCCATGCGTTTCCCATGAATCCAGATCTTTCCTGACGTGGGGACATCCAGTCCGCCCAGCATATTCAGCAGCGTCGTTTTTCCACTTCCCGAGCTGCCAACCACAGCAATAAATTCCCCCTGCTCGATACGGATTGAGACGCCGTCCAGTGCGTGTACCGATCCGGACGGCAGCTCGTATAATTTCTTCAAATCCTCTGTTTTTACAACTTCCATAAGCTTTTCCTCCTGTTATTACTCTATTTCTATTTAAAGATGCCGTATGAAACTGTTTCAAAACATTTCCTTATCGCCATCTTATCAGGAAAAACTTACAATCTGCTTACATTTTCTAATTCTTTCCCGGAAGAAATACAGCAACTTCCAGCCCCGGCTGTTTTCGTGTTGCTTTCAAAAAGCCGCCATGCATCTGGACAATTTCCCTTGCCAAATAAAGACCCAGGCCGAAACCCGGCTGGCCGTCCGCCTTTTGCCCCCTGTAAAACCGTTGAAAAATTCTGTTTTCTTCTTCTGCCAAAATCCCTGTGCCATAGTCTCTGACCAAAATTCTTGTATACATTTCATCCTGTTTCGCTCTGATTCTGATTTTTCCACCCACCGGCGAGTATTTGACACTGTTATCGAGTAAGTTATACAGCGCTTCCCCCAGCCAGTTCGGATCATGCCAGACTTCTATGGTTTCTTCCATGTCCAGTTCCACATCAAGCTGCTTTTGTTCTGCCGTTTTCTGAATTTGCAAAATGCTGCCCAAAACGGTTCTGTAAAGAAACGGGCTCTCTTTTTTTATTTGTATGATCCGGCTTTCCAGCCTCGACATTTTGATAAACGCTTCGGTAAGAAAACGGATCTTTTGCTCCGACTCTGCAATCGCCCTCAGATACTCCTTCTGGTCCTCCCGGCATATTTCTGCCAGAAGCTCCAGATAGCACTCCGCATTTGCAAGCGGTGTGCGCAGCTGATGTGCAATATCGGAAATCAATGATTTGATCTGCTCTTTTTCTGACGCCATCTGCTGCTCACGGTACGCAATCATACCGGAAAGCCGTTCCAGCTGCCCGCGTACCTTTGAAGGCAGTGTATCCCCTGTTTTCTGTGAAAAAGTCACTGCTTCCCCATTTATCAGTTTCTCCAGTGCCACTGACAGTTCTTCCATTTCTTTTCTTCTGTGAAACATGTTTTACGCTCCAAAGGTATATCCAAGTCCAAATACATTTCTGATAAAAACAGGGTGCTGCGGGTCCGGTTCTATTTTTCGTCTCAAACGGTTCAGCGTTACATTTACTGTATTTTCCTCCACATATGCTCCGTTTACATCCCAGATCTGTTCCAGCATCATTTTCTTTGTCACCACCCGACCTCTGTTCTCTGCCAGAAGCTCGAGAAGCTGATATTCCTTCTGAGTCAGACTTATCATTTGATTCCCGAAACAGACCTGCATACGGTCAAAATCAATCATCAACTCATTATAAAACATTTTCCGTCCTTGGTTTTCAGACCTGCGCAGCACAGCTTCCATATGCTTCAACAGTATGTTAAAAGAAACCGGTTTTACCAGATAATCATCCGCACCTGTATCAAAGGCCTGCATCACACGTTCTTCCTCATCCCTGGCTGTCAGAAAAATAACCGGAATTTTCCACTTTTCATGTGCCAATTGACACAGTTCTGTTCCGTCTCCATCCGGAAGACCTGCATCCACAAGCAACAAATCCGGCTGGCCGTCCATCAGATGCTTCGCTTCCCTCACGGTTCCTGCACGCCTTACCTCATAACCTGCACGAAGCAGCATCTGACTCACTGCCTCACAAAGCAATTCATCATCCTCTACAATTCCTATGATCTTTCCTGTTCTGTTTTTCATATGATAAACTCTCCCCTGCCAGGCGTCCCACGTTTCCTGTCACTTCAAATAATCACTGAACTCTTTTAATTCTTTTTTCTTATTTTCCGGAAGGCTGTTAAACGGAACATTACAAATCGCACCCTCCAGTGCATATAAATGTACCAGACAGATCTGCGGATAAATTTCTTTTAATTTTAAAAAGGCCTGTTTTGAACCCTTCTCTGTAAGTTTTTCCGCTGAATCAATCCCTACTGATGCCAGCTTTTTTTCCATTTCTTTGCCGATATTCATCATTGACGTTAACTCTGACATAGTTCTCTCCTGCTATTTATCTGCAATCCGTTCCATAAATTCTTTTCCGTACCCTGCTCCTATAAAATCTGCTTAGCAAATTATGATAAACGATATCCTGTGGCTTAACTCATATAATCAAATAAACTCATCTGCCGGCAGCTCTCGCGTTTTCTGCGCCTGCTCTCATCCTCCCTCTGAATCGTCTCATCCGGCAGATCAGTTACGAATTCCGAGTCCTCTCCCGACGTAGTCAGAATCAGTTCTTCCTTTGCCCTGGTCATACCTACGTAGAATAACCGGCGCTCCTCCTCTTTGTCCGCAGGATGCTTCTCATTTTCATAGGGAATCATCCCTCCCCGCACACCATAAACAAAGGTAACAGGGAATTCCAGGCCTTTGGAGCCATGGAGGGTCATAAGTGTAACTGTTTCTGACGTATAATGACGTCCGCCGCAGCGCTTCAGGTCACTCTCCACGCCCAGACACAAAGCGGTCAGAAATTCCGGCATTGTCTGGTAAAAAACGGTCATACCGGCAAGCTTTTTCATCGCACTGTTTTCTTCTAACTGCATTTCCTGCATCCAGAGCTCTAAAAACTTCTGCGGCTTTTTCTTCTGAAAAGCAGGGCGCAGCTTTTCTGCCATGCCGTCCATCACCGCCATGCTGATCTCGTTTTCATCGAGATTCCAGAGTGTCCGCAGACACGTCCCACGCTCCGGCAGCGCTGCCGGATTTTCCAGATAGCGGAAAAATCCCAGGCTGGCCCGCACGGTCTCATCCGCCAAAAACGACTCGCGCCCTGCTACCACATAAGGAATCCCCTCCTGCCGCAGACATTTTTCCAGAATCTCGCCCTGCCTGTGCGTCCGGTACAGCACCGCAATCTCCCCAAAGCCCCGTATTTTTCTGTGTTCCATGGTTTCCGCCGCCTCATGTGCCTCAAGCATTCCGATTCCGCCGGCCATACGGCTGATCTCCTTTGCCACGAAAATGGCTTCGCCCATCTCGCTTCCTGCTTTTACGAGCCGTACCGGTGCGCACGTCTCACGGTTTGCATGCAGCGTACGCGCCTCACCTGGATTGTGTGAAATTACCTCCAGGGCTGCGTTCAGGATTTCCGGCGCTGACCGGTAATTTTCCACCAGACGGACTATCCGCACCTCGCCGAACTCCTGGCTCAGCCGGGCAAAACAGCCGCTGTCCGCTCCGCGGAACCCATAAATGGACTGATCCGGATCGCCAATTACAAACAGCTCCCTGCCACCGTCATTCCACGCTTTCATCAGACGGTACTGCAGGGGATTGATGTCCTGAAATTCATCTACCAGCAGATAAGCAAACGGCTTCTTTGTCTGCGCATCCCCGTGCTCCATAAGCTTCACTGTCTCCAGCAGCAGATCATCAAAATCCATCTGCCGGCTGTTTTTTAATATTTCCTGGTACAGGCCAAAAGCTTTTTGCAGCTTTTCATCCTCATATTGTTCAACGCCCGATTTCAGCCGGGAAAGCTGCTCCAGAAAGACCTGCGGCTTAACCGTAAGGCCGCTCTCTTCAATCACCCACCGCGCCTTTTCCAGCGCTTCCGCCTCATCGAGGAGGGAAAATTCCAGTCCGTGAGCTTTTAATACGCTAAGGCAGATCGCATGAAATGTACCGATCTGCATACTTTGCAGCCTCCGCCTGCTGCCAAGCTGTTTTTGCAGCCTCTCCCTCATTTCGGCGGCAGCCTGATTTGTAAAGGTCACTGCTGTAATCTCACCTGGCTTTACCTTTCTGTTTCTCAGCAGGTACAGCAAATGGGAAATCAGGGTTTTCGTCTTTCCGGTTCCGGGGCCTGCGATTACCGCGATTCTTCTGTCCACTGCACGCACTGCTTCGTCCTGCAGAGGATTCAATTCCGCAGTTGCAGACACAGATGGCGTTCCGGGCACGGACTCTGACTCAGGCACCGGCGGTACAGATTCCTCAACTGCTGTCTCCCTGGCTGAAACGGCGATTTCCCGTACAATCTCAGCTTTCTTTTTCTCCTCCAGGCCAACTCCCAGCATGCTGAAAAAGTCCATCTGTCCCTCTGCGGACGCCAGCTCCTCTTCCCGAAACAGATGAATCGTTCCATATTCGCCGTCAAAGCCAGGAATCCGCTCTACCTCCCCGGCACGCAGCCGGCTGATTCCTTCTGCAATCCTGCTCCCGGTTACTCTTTGGATTTCTTCTGTCGGAATCGTCCGCAGGATTTCAAATTCCGGCCCGAGACGCAGCAGCAGATTCTGATATTCCTTTTGCACTGCCCGGCTCTCTGCAGAGCGTCCCATAGAAGCCCCGATCACCTCCGGGAGGGGCACCAGACTTTCAAACGCTTTGGCATTTTTCCGGACAAATCCCTCATCCCGGTCAGCCAGCTGCTCAATCCGGTGCGACACGCCTATTGTAATCTTTTTCCCGCATACCGGGCACTTATTGTTATATTTTAACGTCTCCTGCGGGGTAAGGCACAGGTTGCATTTCCGGTGCCCGTCCATATGGTACTTTCCCTCCTCCGGGAAAAACTCAATGGTCCCATACAGCCCTTTCCCTGTCTGAATTGCTTCCCGCAGCCCCGCATAACTCAGCGCAATATCCAGCAAATTGGCCTCCCTCCCCAGCTTTGCCGGAGAATGTGCGTCGGAGTTTGAAATCAGCTGATACTTGTCCAGAGCGGAAACCCGCCAGATCATCGGCGGATCTGAGGAAAGCCCTGTCTCCATTGCATGAATGTACGGCGACAGATCTTCAAAACACTCCTCCACAGTATCAAATCCAGAAAATGCACCGAACAGAGAAAAATGCGGCGTCCAGATATGAGCCGGCACATAGACGGATTCCGGACACAGCTCCAGCAGAATCTCCAGCAGAGAATGGCAGTCCAGTCCCAGAATCGGACGGCCGTCGGAATGAATATTTCCGATCAGCTCCAGCTTTTTTGATACTACCTCCGCTGCTTCCAGCCCGGGCAGCAGAATCAGGCTGTGTACCTTGCGCACCCGGTCATTCTTCTTATAAATCGAACTGATCTCCCCGGTAATCACAAAACGGGGCAAAAACGTATCCGGCGTTATTCCGTCCGAAATCCGGTATTCTTCCTTCAATACATACAGGCCGTCTTCCGCCGGAGTCAGCTTTTCCTTCAGTTCCTCCCGCCAGGCCGGATGGGTAAAGTCCCCGGTTCCCACGATATGAATTCCTTTTCTGCGCGCCCACAGCTCCAGATGCTCCGGTGTACACTCACGGCTCGTCGCCCGGGAATACCGGGAATGGATATGTAAATCTGCTATATACATAGTTTCCTCCGTATGTAAAATCACTTTTTTTTAAATATCCCGGGGCATTGATCATTTCCCCTAAAATATATTATAGCAGCCTATGCTGCAGGCTGCTATAACATTCTTTTCCCATTTTTTATTTAATGAAATGCTCATTTTATCATAATCAATTTTTCCGCATCATTCATAACATCCTTTATTGTCACTGATTTCATTTCATTTTCCATTGCACTCTGGATCGCTTCAAGCCTCGTATCTAAAATAGCATGAATATTTTTCCCCACCGGACAAAGCTGATTCGGATTTTCATGAAAATGAAAAAGAGCTCCTTCCTCCACGCACTCCACAGCGTTATAAACATCAAGCAATGTAATCTCGTCAAGCGGTTTTTCCACATTCGTTCCCCCGCTGCCCCGCACAACGTTTATAATTCCGGCCTTTTTTAACTGCTGCAGCAATCTTCTGATCACAACAGGATTCACATTCACACTCGAAGCAAGAAAATCACTCGTCACTTTATAATCATTTTTAAACGTTTCAATACAAACAAGTACATGTACCGCAATCGTAAATCTGCTTGAAATCTGCATCTGGTATCTCCGCCTTTCTTTTGCCGCGAAATAAGGCTGTTTTTTTGGTACAGTATAGCAGATAAAAACAGGTTTCTCAACTCTATTTTCCTTATTTAACGCTTTTCAAAGATCACTTAGTTCCTCTCCTTTTAAGCAGTTTCGTGCTGTAATGTGCCACAAAAATACAAAGTCCCATCAACGCAAGGTAATCCAACAAGAACAACAGCTTTGATTCCTCATAATCTAAAAAGACAAAATCGCTGCGCAGGAACATATAAGTCAGAAAATTTCTTTTGATAAAGACATAGGTTCCATAAGCTGCGGCCAGCAGGCCCACAAAAAAGCCTGCCACCTGATATTTACGCTGTGGTCTGCGTTTTTTTACAACCATATTTAACACCATCCTCCAGTGCAGGCCAAGATGCAGGCCCATCAGCAGGTAGCCCCAATACGAACCTAAGATATGCAGCCGTCTTGCCAACGCCCTTCCGCCCCGTATTGGAAGAAAGGCAAACACTTGTCCGGACATGGTGATCCCACTGTACATGAGTGCAAGCATTGCCACAAGCGTCAGGATATTCACGATGCACTGCAAGATGCGCATCGGTGTATATCTTCCCCTAAACAGACTTTTGTACCAGTTCAGGTTACAAACCTGATGAGCGAGAAACAGTACAAGCATCGCTGCCCCAATCCATTCATGGGCTGTCCCGCCCCAGAACTGGTAGCCCATCAGAAAAAACAGTGCTACGGTCATCAGGATATCCAGTGTCCACTTTATTTTTGCCTTTGTTTTCATACTACCTCCACTTTCTGAACCTTTATCTTTATGACTCCGCGGCCTTATTGACGCAGTTTACCGCATTCAGGCTGCGCGGATAACCGATATAAGGCAGGCACTGTGATACCACCCGGATCAGGAAATTCCTGTCATTTCCAAGATTCATGTTCCCCTTTGCATGAGCCGTCAATTGTGGTTCGCATCCGCCCTGCGCTGCCAGAAAACAGAACGTGATCAGTTCTCGCTGCTTCAAATCCAGACCGCCCCTTGTGTAATAGTCACCGAAGCAGTTCTCCGCCAGCCACCGGTTGATATGTCCCGCTTTCCAGGCTTCCTTCATATGTGCACCAAAAATCTCCGCCTGTACCTTTGCTCCCTTTTCCAGCCTGTCTTCCATAGTTGTCGTCGCCTGCGCAGGCAGCGGCAGTGTGACGCCCCGCGCAGTCAAAATGTCATTGGTAGAGGACAGAAACGGCATAACCCTGCCAATCCCAAGGTAATCCACTGCCTGATAAACCAGCTCCTTTACCATAACAGGCGTCAGTCCGTCATCCAGTGCTTTCGGCAGCATATTCTTATAAACATCGAGTCCCTGACAGCCTAATAAAGTTGCAAGGATTGCCAGATAACGTGTCTCCTCCGGCAGTTCCTGACCGGGTTCCTTCACCACTTCTTCAAATATAAAATGCTCCACGATTTTCATAAATTCCGGATCAGATTCATAATAATTCATCATCTTCATGCCCTCCTGTATTTTCTGCTGATCGCACACCTTTTCTTTCGCTGTCACTGTATTCTGCCTCACAGGCCTGCGCAAAACAGTTATTTTAATTTTCCATACGCCTCGTCATCCACCGGCTCGCACCACTCATTCTTTGTTTCCTCGCCGGGAACTTCTACCGCGATGTGAGAGAACCAGCTGTCCGCCTTTGCGCCGTGCCAGTGCTTTACCTCCGCCGGAATCGTGATGACCATCCCCGGCTCAAGGCTCACTGCTTCTTTTCCTTCCTCCTGATACCAGCCGCTGCCTGCCGTGCAAATCAGAAGCTGCCCGCCGCCGTTCTTTGCATGATGGATGTGCCAGTTGTTCCGACATCCCGGCTCAAAAGTAACATTTGCCAGAAATACTGCTGTTTCTTTCGGATCCGTAAGAGGATTCAGATAGGAATTGCCAATAAAATACCGGGCAAATGCCGTATTCTCCTGCCCTAATCCAAATACATTCTGTTTGTTAAACGTTTCCTTGTTTTCTGTCTTCATAATCTTTACTCCATTTCTTTTTTTACATTTTTATTTTCTACTTTGCTGTAATTCCGTTTTCCCCAAGCCATGCACTTACATCGTCTCCAAGGGATGAGCCTCCGGAATAATGGACTGACAATGCCTCTCCCATCTCTGCATCCGGTGCTAATTTTGCAATCGCAGTCAGGCTTTGCCCGAAGCGCCCTCCTCCATGACTGCAAAACGGTATGATTGTTTTCCCTGTAAAATCATATTCCTCAAGGAAAGAGGCGATTGGCATGGGGATAGATGCCCACCAGTTCGGATAACCCAGGATAATGATGTCATAATCCTCCATATTTTCTACATGAGCTGCCAATTCCGGTCTTGCCTGTTCGTTCTGATCCCGCTGCGCCTCGTCAAGCACAGTATTGTAATCATCAGAATAGGGATTGACTGGTGCAATTTCAAACAGGTCCGCATCTGTCTGGTTTCTGATCTCTTCTGCGATGCCACGGGTATTGCCGCCCCATGAAAAGTATGCGATCAATACCTTGCTTCCCTCTGCGTTTCCTGTATCTGTCCCAGTCTCTAAAACTGTGCCCTCCACGTTTCCGTTTCCTGCCACAGCATTTCTCACAAGCCGGATGCCCACATTAAAACTGCTCTTCTCCTGATCCATCATAGCCCGGTAAGCACAGCGCATGTTTTTGGCAAAATCATTCCATCCGCCTCCCCGGTATACGCGGCGCGTGCCACTTTGTGCTCCTGTAGGATCCGTCTGCCCGTCCGCCGGATAGTCACCATAGAGATCCCATGTCCATTCCCCTACATTTCCATGCATATCATAAAGCCCGAAGGGATTGGCTTCAAAACTTCCCACCGGAACCGTTGTCTGGCGGTATTCACCGGGCTGTACGGTAAGATTTTCCTGTGAAAAATAATTTTCTTCTATCATATAAGGATAATGCCCATAATAATTT
>CAOJHI010000132.1 GCA_948436005.1 uncultured Lachnospiraceae bacterium | reverse complement strand
GAATCCGGCGCGGGACAGAGTATTGATGGCGTATCACAGGATTTTTGATTCCTGGTCATGGCTTGGCGGACATGCGGACGGGCAGGAGGATCTGCTGGCTGTGGCAGTACGTGAAGTGCAGGAGGAGAGTGGGCTTCAGGAAGTATGTCCGGTATCAGAGGATATTTTTTCTCTGGAGGTGTTGACCGTAGACGGCCATATAAAGCGTGGGGCATATGTGGCTTCTCATCTGCATTTGAATGTTACGTATCTTCTGGAGGCTTCTGATGAGGAAGCGTTGTCTGTGAAAGAGGATGAAAACAGCGCTGTGACCTGGTTTGGCCTGCAGGAGGCTGTGAAGGCTTCCACAGAGCCATGGCTTCGGGAATATGTTTACGGAAAATTAAACGAGAAACTTCATTTCATGAAAGAGTTATGAGAGGGAAAGTACAAAAATGAGTTTTGACTGGAAAAAAGACGGGAAGAGAATTTTAATTATCTGTATTGCAGCTTTAATTTCAGCAGTGAATATCAAGACCTTTGTGCGGACAGGCGGGCTGTACCCGGGTGGAGCAACGGGACTTACGATTTTAGTACAGCGTATTGGAGAACGTTATCTGAATGTGGAAATTCCATATACGGTCATCAATCTGCTGCTGAACGCAGTTCCGGCTTATATCGGGTTCCGGTTTATCGGAAAGAAATTTACACTGTATTCCTGCCTGATGTTTTTCCTTACCGGTTTGCTTACAGATGTGATTCCGGCGCAGGTGATCACGTATGATACGCTGCTGATCAGTATTTTTGGCGGTATTATCAATGGATTTACGATCAGTCTGTGCCTGCGGGAGAATGCGACGACCGGGGGAACGGATTTCATCAGTATCTATTTATCGGAGCGGACCGGAATGGATTCTTTTAATGTGATTCTGGGTATTAATGTTGTGATTATCGGAATTGCAGGCGTTTTGTTCGGATGGGATAAGGCGCTGTATTCAATTATTTATCAGTACGCGTCCACGCAGGTACTGCACACGCTTTACCAGAAATATCAGAAAAAAACGTTGTTTATTGTAACAAACAGGCCAAAAGAAATCTGTCAGGTAATCAAAGAGATGAGCCATCACGGTGCGACAATTCTGGAAGGGGAAGGGTCTTATGAAGGGCACACGCGAGATGTTGTTTATTCTGTCATATCAAGTGCGGAGTGCAAACAGGTTACGCGTGCGGTGCGCGAGGTTGATCCGAAAGCGTTTATCAATGCGATGAGAACCGAAGAACTGACCGGACGTTTTTATCAGAAGCCGACAGAATGATGCAAGGCGCCTGTTTTGAATGTTGTTTTTTCACCAGCTCCTCCGTGCTGCGCTTATTCGACGGCAATCGGAGAAAAAAATTTCGTGATTTTCAGACTTTTTTTTATTTTCTGCGTCACTAATCGATTCCTCTTACGTTTTAGTATCATGTGACGTGTGCATTTTACGGCAGAAACGGGGGAGCTTTCTGTCGTTTTTGGGGGACAAGATTTTCTTGCCATCACGTGAGGTTGTTATATAATACAGGTAGTTCTTGTACATGACAATTTTTGGTACGGGCCCACAAAAAATGCAGCGGTGCAACGACAGAAAATTCATAGGATTGAGAGGAGTATTTACGATGGAAAAGCTGAATATTGCGATTGCTGACGACAATGAGAGAATGGTGCAGCTGCTTGATCAGATTGTGAGCAGTGACGAGGAGCTGCAGGTGGTTGGAAAGGCTGGAAACGGAGAGGATCTGATTGAGATCATCCGAGAGAAGAAGCCGGATGTTGTGCTGCTGGATATTATCATGCCCAAACTGGACGGACTTACTGTGATGGACAGAGTCAATCAGGATTCCAATCTGAGAAAGCCTGCATTTATCGTGATATCTGCGGTTAGTCAGGAAAAGATGACAGAGGATGCGTTTGAGCTGGGAGCGGATTATTATATTTTAAAACCGTTTGACAATGAGACTGTGGTGAACCGGATCAAACGCGTGCGTACAAGACAGCTCCGAAATGCGTCAAAGACAAAAAAGATAAGCGCATATGAAAGCCAGAAAGCGTATATGGAACATAATCTGGAAACAGATGTGACAAATATCATACATGAAGTCGGTGTTCCGGCACATATTAAAGGATATCAGTACTTAAGAGATGCGATTATCATGTCAGTGAATGATATGGAAATGCTGAACTCGATTACAAAGATCCTTTATCCGACGATTGCAAAGCGTCATCAGACAACGCCGAGCAGAGTCGAGCGGGCAATCCGGCATGCGATTGAGGTGGCGTGGAGCCGTGGCAAGATGGATACGATTGAAGAGCTGTTTGGCTATACGGTCAGCGGCGGCAAAGGGAAACCGACGAATTCAGAATTTATTGCCCTGATTGCGGATAAAATACGTCTGGAATATAAAAACCGGGCCTGAACAAATGTAAATAAAGTCTTTTCATTGCGCCGAAAATGAGTTATAATTTTTATAATATTCGTAATGAGCGGAGGTTCGTATATGAAAAGGATACTTTATATTGCTTCTGAAGCAGTGCCGTTTATCAAGACAGGAGGACTTGCCGATGTAGTAGGTTCTCTTCCGAAATGTTTTCATAAAGATGAGTATGATGTCCGTGTGATTCTTCCAAAATACATGTGTATGAGCGAAGAGTGGAAGAGCAAAATGAACTATGTGACGCATTTTTACATGGATCTTGCATGGCGTTCACAGTATGTCGGCGTTCTTGAGATGCAGTATGACGGCATACAGTTTTACTTTATTGACAATGAATATTATTTTTCCGGTGCAAAGCCATACGGAAACATTTATCAGGATATTGAGAAATTTGCGTTCTTTTCAAAAGCTGCCCTTTCCGCACTTCCGCTGATCGGTTTTCAGCCGGATATCGTTCACTGCCATGACTGGCAGACAGGGCTGGTTCCGGTGCTTCTAAAGGATAAGTTTCATGAGGGCGAGTTTTACCGCAATATGAAGTCTGTAATCACGATTCACAACCTGAAGTTCCAGGGTGTGTGGGATGTGAAGACTGTACGTGATATTACAGGACTTCCGGCATATTATTTCACACCGGATAAGCTGGAGGCCTATGGCGACGCAAATTATCTCAAAGGCGGTATTGTCTATGCAGATGCGATCACGACGGTGAGTGACACGTATGCAGAGGAGATCAAGACGCCGTTTTACGGAGAAGGCCTGGATGGCCTGATGCGTGCGCGTTCGGGCAGCCTGCGCGGAATTGTAAATGGTATTGATTACGATGTGTTTGATCCTGAGACTGACAGTCTGATTGAGTGCAACTACAACAGCCGGAATTTCCGTAAAGAAAAGATTAAAAACAAGAGAGCGCTGCAGCGCGAGCTTGGCCTTGAGCAGAATGACGGTACCTTTATGGTGGGAATCGTATCAAGACTGACAGACCAGAAAGGCTTTGACCTGATGGCTTATATGATGGATGAGATGTGCCAGAATAACATCCAGATTGTTGTGCTTGGTACAGGCGAAGAGAAGTATGAAAACATGTTCCGGCATTTTGCATGGAAGTATCCGGGCAAGGTGTCAGCCAATATTTTCTATTCAGAGGCTCTGTCGCACAAGGTTTACGCGGCCTGCGATGCGTTTCTGATGCCGTCGCTGTTCGAACCGTGCGGTCTGTCCCAGCTTATGAGCCTGCGCTATGGTACAGTACCGATTGTGCGTGAGACCGGCGGACTGAAGGATACTGTGATTCCGTACAATGAATATGAGAGTACAGGAACAGGTTTCAGCTTTGCAAATTATAATGCACATGAGATGTATTTTACGCTGCAGTATGCAATGAACATTTATTACAACAAAAAGCGTGAATGGAATAAACTGATTGACCGCGGTATGGCAGCTGATTTCTCCTGGAATCACTCTGCAAGCAAATATCAGGAGATGTACGACTGGCTGTGTTCCTTCTAAATTTTTGAGAGAAGGTTGCCAGAACTGTTTTTGTTCAGAATTGTATTTAAGGTTTTTCTGCCAGCATGCATATTTTCCCTCCTGTCCGGAGATACTGAGATAGTAACTCAAGTATCCGGAAGGAGGGATTTTTTTATGAATCAGATATCAGAGCTTGACCTTCAGAACCTTCGCCACCTGATTGGCGGATTTTCCACGACCCATTGTAAAATGCAGGCTTATGCACAGCAGGCAACGGACCCGGGCGTGAAACAGTTTTTCCAGAAGTCTGCGCAGTCTGCAATGCAGAGCAAGCAGCAGCTGATGCAGTTTTTGCAGTAAGAGATAAATAAGGAGGAAACAGACATGGACGAGAAAACAATGGTATCCGATACGCTGGCTGGCATCAATGGCGAGCTGGTACGCTACGGAGAGATGATTCCGCAGACAGAGAATGCACAGCTGAAGCAGACTCTGAAACAGTTCCGCAATCAGTGTGAGCAGTCTCAGGAAGAGATTTATCAGATTGCAAGAAGCAAACAGTACTATGTTCCGGCTGCACAGGCAACCAGAGAAGAAATTGAGCATGTAAAATCAATTCTGTCTCAGATGTAATACAGAAATAAAAGAAGAGAATAGAAACGAAATCCATGCACGCGGACTGATGTAAAATAAGATTCCGGTGCGGGTGTCCATTTTTTGGCGAAGACTGTCGCATGAAGGAGGTATCGGACCTTTTTCATGCGGCAGTCTTTTGGTTGTATAAGCAATGCGTGCGTTTTGTGCATTCTTTTTAAGAAGCGGAAGAAAGATCAGGTATTGCTCCGTTCGGTCATTTTATGAGAGTGTGTTGCGATTATTTTTTACGGAAACTTGCCTGGAGTTCTGGAAAAGCTTTTGGGGAAGCATGCTTTGCGGCAACAGGAAAAGACACGGAATCAGAAACAAGATGCCAAAAAGCAATGCCAAAAAGAATGTGCCGCCCCAGGAGGGTGAAGCAAAATAAGGACAGAACAGCCGCAGGGCAGTCAGCCCGGAACCAGCCAGGATGCATAAAAGGCCTGGTTTTAACAGAGCATCTGTGAGACTGGCAGTAAAACCGGCAGCACGGTGAAGCACAACGAGGGAGCAGACCAAGGCAAAAGCCTGGCTGAGCAGCATTCCTATAAAATAGCCGTCAATTCCGATGTCCGGTACCAGAAAGAGGATACACAGGAGCCGGATGCAAAAACCTGTCGTATTCCATAAAGAGGCAACAGCCGTTTTTCCCATTCCGTGCAGAACGCTGATCAGCGTTGTGTTAATGTAAACAAAGGGACAGATCAGGGCCAGCTTTCTTGTGAAGACTCCGGCAAGGGAACTGTGGAATAAAAGCGTTCCCAGGTCATTTCCGAAAAGAAGAAAACCTGTTAAAAAGAAATAACCTAAAAGAAGGCTGCCCTGAAAACTGGCGTTGATCGTGTCAGTTATTTTTTTGTTCTGATTCAGCGCGCGCGCTTCGGAAACAGCAGGAAGAAGCAAGGTTCCTATGGCGCTTGTTACTGCAGTCGGAAACATGAGAAGCGGCAATGCCATGCCGGTTAGTGTACCATAAACGGCCAGTGCATCCAGAGAATTGTGGCCAAATTGGCCAAGCATCTGCGGGAGCAGCGCAGCTTCAATTCCCTGCAGAACGCATAGCAGCATGCGGCTCAGGCCAAGAGGCGCTGAGACAGCCAGCGTTTTTTTGGTATCGCGGCGAATCAGACGAAACAGGGAATGATGCCGGATAACGGAAAGAGCAGGGGAGGCCATCTGGTCTTCCTGAAGCGAGTGTTTCCCAAAAACAAGATGATAAATACAAAACAGGGCAGCCGCCAGTTCTCCGGCAAGCTGGCCAAGTGCCATAATATTGGCATCTGCGGTGCGGCCGCTTTTCTGAAAAATAACATAGAAAAGCATAACAGCGGTGATGCGCAGCAATTGCTCGATCAGCTGGGATGCTGCAGAAACAGGGATATTTTTCTTGCCGATAAAAAATCCGTTCAGACAGCCATGGACGGCAGAAAACGGAAGGGAGAATGCGATAATCTGCAGCAGCGGGGCACAGCTTGGCTCCAAAAGAAAATAGGTAGCCAGCCAGAGGGAGCCTCCCCAAAGGGCGGCACAGCACAGCGCAGACAAGGTCACAGAAAGAAACAGGGCGCAGGCGAGAATGCGGACTGCCGATTTCTGGTCTTTTTCTGCATAATATTCCGCAGTAAAGCGGGAAACTGCAGTCTGAATACCGCCGCAGGAAAGGGCGGAGCAAAAGGCCAGAACAGGAAAAGTCAGTTGAAATCGGCCAATTTCGGCTGCACCGATTGTACGGGATAGGAATATTTTATAGAAGAACCCCGCTACTCTGGTCAGCAGCCCTGCCACAGTCAGAAGAAAAGTGCCTTTTAAAAGATAATGTCGTTCATTCATGGATAAATCCTGTCTCAGTGTTTGTTCAATATATGCAGATCGGAAGAGCGGATAGTACGATTTCCGGAAAACAGGCTTGACAGGAAAGAAAACAGATGTTATTCTGAACAAGAAATCCGAGTAAAATACTCGGATATGAAAACAGTTTTATCTTCTGTAAAGGAGAAAAGGATGAAATTATCAACAAAAGGAAGATATGGCCTTCGTGCTATGATCGACCTGGCACAGTACAGTGAGCATGAGGCTGTGTCGATCAGCAGTATTTCCCAGAGACAGAATATTTCAGAAAGTTATCTGGAGCAGCTTGTGGCAAAGCTCCGAAAGGCAGAGCTGGTTACAGGTATTCGCGGCGCGCAGGGAGGGTACCGCCTGATGCGCTCAGCAGATACAATTTCTGTCGGAGATGTGCTGCGGGCACTGGAAGGAAATCTGTCTATGGTTGAATGTTCAGAACACACAGATGAGGGATGTGTCGGAGCAGATCTTTGTGTCACGAAATACGTATGGCAGAAGATTAATGAGAGTATCACCAAAACCGTAGATGAGATCATGCTGAGTCAGCTCGTGGAAGAAAGCAGAAAAGCACAGAAAAACAGGGAGACCCAGCCTCCGGATTACGGCAGCAGAAGCTGCCTGGGGTAGATGGCCAGGATCAAAGGAGAGTAAAAATATGGATAGATTTGTTTATCTGGACAATGCAGCAACGACAAAAACTTCGCCTACCGTGCTGGAAGCAATGCTTCCTTATTTTTCCGAGTTATACGGAAATGCGTCCAGCATTTACAGCATCGGTGTAGAGAGCAAAGAAGCGATTACGCACAGCAGGGAAACGATCGCCTCAACTTTGGGGGCAAAACCGGAAGAAATTTATTTTACGGCAGGCGGCTCAGAAGCAGATAACTGGGCGTTGAAAGCGACAGCAGAAGCTTATGCGGGAAAAGGAAAGCATATCATTACGTCAAAAATTGAACATCATGCAATTCTGCATACATGTGAGTATCTGGAAAAATGCGGCTATGAAGTCACGTATCTAGATGTGGATGAAAACGGCGTCATCAAACTGGAAGAACTGAAAAAGGCAATCCGGCCTGATACGATTCTGATTTCTGTGATGTTTGCGAATAATGAGATCGGGACGATTCAGCCGATTCGTGAGATCGGTGAGCTGGCGGCGCAGCATGGCATTTTGTTTCACACAGACGCGGTGCAGGCATACGGGCAGCTTCCGATCAATGTAGATGAGCTGCACATTGACATGCTCAGCTCCAGCGCTCATAAGGTGAACGGGCCAAAGGGAATCGGCTTTCTGTACATCCGCAAGGGTGTGAAAATCCGTTCTTTCATACATGGAGGCGCGCAGGAGCGCAAACGACGCGCAGGTACGGAAAATGTTCCGGCCATTGTCGGTTATGGCCAGGCTGCGCAGGAGGCGTTTTCTTCCATGCAGGAGCGGACAGCCCGGGAAAAGGAGCTGAGAGATTACCTGATTGACCGTGTGGAAAAAGAAATTCCTTTTACCAGGCTGAATGGAGACCGCAAAAAGCGTCTTCCGAACAATGCGAATTTTAGCTTTCAGTTTATTGAGGGGGAATCGCTTCTGATTATGCTCGATATGGAAGGTATCTGTGCATCCAGCGGTTCTGCCTGTACGTCAGGGTCTCTTGACCCGTCCCATGTGCTTCTTGCGATTGGTCTGCCTCATGAAATTGCACATGGTTCGCTTCGTCTGACGCTTGGTGCGGATACGACAAAAGAGGATATAGACTATGTGGTAGAGAAGACGAAAGGAATTGTGGAACGGCTGCGCAGTATGTCACCGCTTTATGAGGATTTCATGAAAAAATGTCAGAAGCGATAATGCAGGCAAAAACATCCGACAACAAAAGACGAATACAGAAAACAAAAGGCCAATAAGACAAAATACAACGGCTCAGAGATAGCAACAACACAATATAAATTTAAGAGAAAAATCCCGTAACGGTTAAATACAGATCAAATTGAAGAAAACAGGATAAAATAAGATTAATACAGAAAGCATGGAAAAAGCGGAACGGGAATTGGAGGAGAGGAATTATGTACTCAGAAAAAGTAATGGATCATTTTCAGAATCCGAGAAATGTCGGCGAAATAGAAAATGCCAGCGGAGTGGGCACGGTTGGAAACGCGAAGTGCGGCGATATTATGAGAATCTATCTTGATATTGATGAAAACGGTATCATCCGGGACTGTAAGTTTAAGACATTTGGCTGCGGCGCAGCTGTGGCAACGAGCAGTATGGCGACAGAGCTTGTAAAGGGAAAATCCATCCAGGAGGCGCTTCAAGTGACGAATAAGGCGGTGATGGAGGCGCTTGACGGGCTTCCTCCTGTGAAGGTACACTGCTCTTTGCTTGCGGAGGAGGCGATCCACGCAGCACTTTGGGATTATGCGGAAAAGCATGGTATTAAGATTGAAGGACTGGAAAAGCCGAAATCAGACATTCATGAGGACGAAGAAGAGGAAGAAGAGTATTAGGCAGTTTCGGGAGGGAGACCACAGGAAATGGGAAACAAGAAGGTTGTCGTAGGGATGTCTGGCTGCGTGGATTCCTCCGTTGCAGCATATTTGCTGCAGAAACAGGGATACGATGTGATCGGCGTGACTATGCAGATCTGGCAGAAGGAGGAGGACGAGGCGGAGAGCGAAAACGGCGGATGCTGTGGGCTGAGCGCAGTGGAGGATGCCAGGAGAGTAG
>CAOJHI010000131.1 GCA_948436005.1 uncultured Lachnospiraceae bacterium | reverse complement strand
GGATTCCGAATGATTTCCAGATCGAAGTATTCTGGTACAACACTGAGCTTTTTGAGCAGGCCGGTGTGGAACCGCCCAAGACCTGGGACGAATTCATGTCCGTCTGCGCTACGTTAAAAGAAAACGGAATCGTACCGATCGCCACCTCAGGTGTGGAATCTCCGGTCCTCCTGCGCCTTCCGTTGCTGATTACTTACTGCTACGGCGGAAATGACTTCCTGCTTGACCTTGCAAGAGGAAAGCAGAAAATGAACAGCGAAATCGGCCTCAAAGCTGCACAGTTCCTGGCTGATCTCGGCACAAACGGATATTTCCAGGAAAGCTTTGCCAGCGACGATTACACAACCAGCCGCGATTATTTCCTGGCCGGAAAATCTGCTATGTACTTTATCGGTACCGGAGATTTTGCAAAATTTGTTGCTGACGATCTGAGTGAGGACGTAAAGGGAAAAATTGACTATTTCAAGATTCCGACAGCAAACGAAGGCGAAACACAGGTCGGCAATCTGTCCTTTATTTCAAATTCCTCTACCCCGATCGGTTTTTCCGCACAGTCCTTTGACGAAGAGATGGAATCCTTTATTAATTTCTATGCCCACAACATTGGGAAAGCGTGTGAAGGCCGGTCCTTCCCGTGTGTTACAGACGGAAAAGCGCCGTTCGATAACGAATTGGCAAACAAAGTCGTAGCTGATATGGGAACTGCGGACGGTGTCATCAACCTTCCGGATCTGGAGCTTGATCCTACCACGAACGAGCTGCTCGGAAGTCAGGCCGTTTCTCTGTGCCTCGGCGCTATTACTCCGGAGGAATTCGCAGATGCTATCGACGCATCTGTGGAGGCGAATGCTGCCGATTACTTCGGCGCAGATGAATAAGCCATGTACTGCATCTTTTACAAACCGGACACATCCTGGGCAGGCGATATCATTCCTTATTTTGAACATGGTATTTTCTATCTTTACTATTTAAATGAACGGAGAATCCATGGGATTCCGGCAGAGAAAACCACCTGGGATCTCGTTCTTACAAAGGATTTCTTTCATTTTGAAAAAAAGGGAACCGTCCTTCCAACGGGAACGGAAACCGATGCGGACCGAAGCTGCTATACGGGTTCTGTGATTGCCGGTAAAGACGGAACATATCACCTGTATTATACGGCTCAGAATTCCGTCCATCCTGCTTTCATGCAGGATGGGCGTCCGCTTCAGTACATTGCGCACGCGACCGGACACGATCTGATTCACTGGGAAAAGGATACCGGCTTTTTGATGCGCGCCTGCCCGGGCTATGAAATATTTGACTGGAGAGATCCCTTTGTCTTTTACCTGGAAGAACAGGATTGTTATCTGATGCTCCTGGCTGCACGTCTCACAGACGGCAGCCTGCGCAGAAGTGGGTGCCTGGCCTCCATGGAATCCCGCGACCTGGTTCACTGGAGCCCCGGAAAAACCTTTTATGCGCCAGGTCTTTACATGACGCACGAATGCCCGGACTGTTTTCAGCTCGGTGACTGGTGGTACCTGATTTTTTCGACCTTTTCAGAAAAATACACCACCCATTACTGCATGAGCCGTTCTCCGGAAGGCCCCTGGCTAACCCCGGCAAACGACACCTTTGACGGCCGCGCCTTTTACGGCGCCAAGACAGCCGGCAACGTCCGGGAGCGCTTTCTCTTCGGATGGATTCCCACCAAAGCAGGCGGGAATGATTCCGGTAAATGGGAATGGGCCGGCAATCTCGCCGTACACCAGCTGTACCAGGAGGAGGATGACACACTGTCTGTCCGTCCTCCGCGCCCGCTGCTTGAAAATTTCTGCATCCCGTTTCCGCTTTATCTGTCCGGGATATCCGGCAGTGCAGACATCCCCGGATGCGCACTTCAAACGAACGGTGCAGACGGCTCCCGTGATACATATCAAATAAACAACGCCGATGTCTCCAGAAGCACCTTGCAGATAAATGGCACAAGACGCTTCGCTTCCACCCGTTTTCCTCTGCTGCCACACTGCTGCTGCATAACCGGAATGCTTTCCTTTTCTTCCGGAACGATTTCCTTCGGCCTGCAGCTACACGCAGATGTTTCCGGTGACTGCGGTTATTTTTACCGGCTCGAACCTCTGTATCAGCGTGTCGTCTTTGACCAATGGCCAAGAAGCGCCCTGACAGAACCGGTTATTCCGAACCACTTTGAAAATGACCGTCCCTTCGACGCAGGCCTGGAACGCCCGGTTGCCCTGCAGCCCGATCAGCACATTTCGTTTACACTGCTGGTTGACAGCGATATCTGTGTTCTTTATCTTGATGAAAAAACAGCGCTTACCGCAAGATGCTGCCAGCTGCACCGAACGCACTGGGGGTTCTTTGTACACGGAGGGCAGCTGACTGTAACAAACCTGTCCTGTATGCTTCCCGAAAAAAGGTAAAAGGAAGAGGAGCCGACACACACTGTAGTATTCGTGTCAGCTCCCCTATTATTTTACATCCCTGATAGGCGTAGATTTCATTTGTACCTGTTAAAATCGATTCACTTTACAATCCCCGGATGATATTTAAGTAATCCCGCTTTTGATCCACCACTGCATATATAATTACTTCTTTTCTGCTTTCATTTATTTTGTAAAAAACTAAATTCTTTTCAAGAATTAACACTTTGTATCCCTGTCTCTTTAACACAAGGTATTTGGGTTCTGCTCCAATATTAGGATTGTCGGCCAAAGCGAAAATGCCCTTTTCCAAATCATCTAATTTCTGAAGAGCTACCTCTTTCCCGAATTTTTCTGCAACATATAAAATAATACTTCTGATTTGTGAATCAGCCACATCTGTCCGGATTACATGATAATGCACAACTAATCCTCCTGTAACAAATTTCTCAAATCATGGAAAGTCTCACAAATCGGCGCGACTCTTCCATTCTTTACATCATCTTCTGCTTCAGCCAACATCTCCAAAAGTTCAATTCTGGCCTTCATTCGCTTATATTCCTCATAAGCCAATGAAACGGTATCTCCTCTTCCGTTCACCGTAATGATAACTACCTCATTATCTTCCCTGCACTGTTTTGATATTTCATTATAATGATTCCTTAAATCAGCTGATGGCCTGATTGTTTCCTGCATCGTTAACATACAACTACCTCCGTTCATCCAATAGACATATTATATCATTTTTTGTCTATTTCATCAAGGTTCAATATTCATCATCTGCCTGTTTCTTATTTCGGTATTCCACAGCCGTCATTCCGGCTTTCTTCTTAAACACTTGGCAGAAATATCTCTGGTCCGGATATCCGACTGTCTTTGCGATTTCAAATATTTTCAGGTACGTTGTTTTCAGAAGATGCTTTGCCTGTGCAATTCTGCGCTCTGTAATATAATCAAACAGATTGCTCCCTGTTGTCTGCTTAAACACATGGCTTAAATAAGCCGGATTCATATTCACAGACTCAGCTACTGTTGCCAGCGTAATCGGTTCGCCCAGATGCTCCTCCACATACGTTTTGCATCGGTGCACCATGCGCTGCTGATAATAGGAACGATGCATTTGCAATTGACGGTTCACCAGCTCATAAAAGGACAGTATTCTGTTTTTCATGGTTTCTAAATTTAACAGATCTGAGGAATGCTGAAAATAATCAGAATTCTCCCATTCTTGCTCAGCCGGCAAAATTTCCGGATACGCTTTCTGATAATGGTATTTCAGGCTGTAGTACAGCTCCAGGCACAGTCCCCTGATCTGATTCGGTGTATAGCCGGATTCTGCCGCTCCCCGGAAAAAATCCAGAATCACACCTTCTGCTTCCTGGCTCGAATCTGTACACATCATTTCTCTGGTTACAGAAAGAACCACATCCTTTTGCTGGAAATTCCTTTCCCTGATGCCGCGCTCCGCCTGCTGGCCGCAGAAAAACTCATGCATTTCTACCTGGTCAGCCGCCTCTGCATAAGCGTTTTCAATCTGCCTGCTGCCGTACACAGCCGGACTTTGCGCCCAGTACAGCTTTTGCGGGTATTCCGCTGCCAGAATTTTCAGTTGTTCTGCCAGCGCCCTCTGCTTTCCCTGTGCCGCTCTTTCGCTGTCTGCCGCGGTAAGGATGACCAGCTCCTTGCGGTTTTTGAGTACAACAGCCTCCTGCCCTCTCCTGTCTTGTCCAGATAAAACGGACATAATTTTTTCGCCGATCTCAGATGCCAGTTCACGTTCATAATGAAGGACTGATACGCAAAAATACGGAGTTTCCTGAAAGAAACATTCCTCCGGCCTTTTTCCGTCCAAAATGGCTTCCAGCCACTCCCTCCTTCTTATACTGTCCGGATTCTGCGCTGCCTTCAGCTGTTCTATCTGCTTTTGTGCCTTAAGAATTGATTCTTCTATTTCGCACAGATTAACGGGCTTGATCAGATAGTCAACTGCTTTCATCTGCAATGCTTTTTTTGCATACTCGAACTCCGTATAACCGCTGAATATGATAAACGCGCAGGGATGCTCTGTCTCCATCTGCTCCATCACTTCCAGGCCGCTCTTTTTCGGCATCCGGATATCAGTCAGAACAATATCCGGCAAAAGCCGGTTTATTTTTTCCAGAGCCTCCTCCCCATCCTGCGCATAGCCGACCACCTCGGAATCCAGCTTTTCCCAGTCAATGCTGCGGAGCATCCCATTAATTACTTTAAACTCGTCATCTGCCAAAAATATTCTGTACATCGTTTCATTGCCCCTCTTCGTTGTATACCTTCAGCCTGAGCAAAATACGGCATCCTGCCGAAACCTCCGGATCCATAAAAACGCCGCAGTCCTCTCCATAACAAAGCCTGATCCGTTCTTCTACATTTTTCAGTGCGTATCCGTTTTGCAGCGCCTTTTCAAACGTACAGGAGAAGCCCTGTCCGTCATCCTCTACAGCAATGTTCAGCCTGGAGCCGTCCTGCTTCGCTGTTACCCGGACCGTACCTGCCATTCCGTTTTCAGCCAGTCCGTGCAAAATTGAATTCTCTACAAGCGGTTGTATGATAAATTTCAGGATTTTTACCTTTTTTAATTCCTCCGGGACATCAATTTCCGTTCTCAGCGCACTTCCAAAACGCATCTTCTGGATCTCCAGATAGTTTGTCACAAGAGCCAGTTCGCTTCCCAGCTCAATGAATTTTTCCCCTTTGTTCAGGCTGAGCTTAAACACATTGGAAAGCGCAACTACCATTTTTCCGATCTCCTGCGCATCGTATTCCTGCGCCATCCAGAAAATAGAATCCAGCGTATTATACAGAAAATGTGGATTGATCTGCGCCTGCAACGCCATAAGCTCCGCTTCCTTTTCCTTGTACATAGACTGATACAGGTTCTGCATCAGCCTGTGATTTTCCGAAACCACCCGAACCAGCTCATTTCCAACCATGCCGACTTCATCTCTGGAAGAAAATGTCACCTCTGTATCCGTGTTTCCCTGACGCAGCGCCTCTACGTAATTCCTGAGCTTTTTCAGTGTCCTCGTCATTCCATAACTGAAAAAACACATCAGCAGAACGCCGGCTAAAAAACACCCTGCCGCAATCGAGAAAAAGAGATGGCTCGAACCTGTCTGCTCTGCCTGAAATTCTTTATAGGGCACAACACTAGTAATCTGCCACCCGGAAAACCTGTTTTTGATATGGCGGACATACACCTTTTTCGAGATATCGACAATGCCGTCCGCATGAATCAGACTTCTGTTCTGTTCCTCTGTCAGAGCAGAAAGAAACTCATCTTCTGAAGGAGAATACTCAAAAATAATCTGATCATTCTGCGAAATCAGAATTTTCGTATTAAAATCAACCTGTTGATCAGAAAATATCCCTGAAAAAGGGGATTCCCCGATTCCAACCAGCAAAATCCCGATCGGCCTGGGATTGTTCATATTCAGAATTGATTTTGCATAAATCAAAAGATTGTCCGTAAAGCCCGGTATCTCATTCCCCTTATACCAGACCCCCTTTCCCTTCTGCTCTGTCAATTCACGATACCAGTCATTTTCAGTCATTGCCTCATAATTCTCGATCGCCTCTGAGGCAATGCTGCTCCGGTATTTGTTCACTGATGTATATTGATTTCCCAGATAGACGGTTTCAAAAAAATCTTTATTATTTGTCACATTGATCAGAAGGTTTTTTACAGCCAGCTCTTTCTCACGATATTCCAGTTTATATTTTTCCGGGTCTTTTTCCAGCAAAAGAGCCTGTGTGGACCGGTTCGTCGTAATCAGGCTGGCCGTACTCTCCACATCCCGGATAATATAATCAATATTTTTATCAATCAGGCCAAGTGCCGCATCCGTCATCTGCTCCAGCTTCTGATTCACTGCCTCCCCATAATTTCTGGATGCAAAGCTCGCGAAAATCACCAGCGGAAACAGAAATGTAACGGACGCCAGAATCACGAACCGCCCGCTAAGCGTTAAATAAATCCCATTTTTTTTCATATCCATTTCCCCTTAACGGGCATCTTCACGTTTTCTATTTCCGTAATTTCCAGATCCCCGACAGCCGGTCCAAAGCCTCCGTCAGTGTCTGATCCTGCTTTGCAAAGTGCAGACGAATCAGATGGTTCACATCCTCCCGGAAAAAGCTGGAACCCGGAACAGCGCCTACGCCCACTTTCTTCGCAAGATCCACGCAGAATTCCTCATCATCCGCATAACCGAATTCATGGATATCAACAAGAACATAGTAAGCCCCCTGCGGTTTTGTAAAGGTCAGCCCGATGTTTTCCAACCCTCCGGTAAACAGCTCCCGCATATGTGTATACTTTTCCTGCAGCCACTCATAGTACGAATCCCCAAACTGCAGCCCTACAACCGCAGCCTCCATCAAAGGCGCTGCGGCTCCTACGGTCAGGAAATCATGTACCTTTTTCACGCGGTCGATCACCTCCGGGCACGCAATTACATAACCAAGACGCCATCCTGTAATGGAATATGTTTTGGAGAGCGAATTGCACATAATGGTCCTCTCCCGCATTCCCGGCAGCGTCGCCATATATACATGTTCATACGGCTTGTACAATATATGCTCGTACACCTCATCCGTGATCACAAACAGATCATAGCGGATCGCCAGCTCCGCAATCACGGAAAGCTCCTGCCGCGTGAACACCCTGCCGCACGGATTTGACGGATTGCACAGAATCATGGCCTTAACGCCCGGCTGCTTCATTGCTGCTTCCAGCTCATTTGCATCAAAGGTAAACGCAGGCGGCTTGAGCGGTACGTAGATCGGCTCCGCGCCGCTTAAGATCGCATCTGCTCCATAGTTCTCGTAAAACGGCGAAAATACAACCACCTTATCCCCTGGATTACACACAGACATCATAGCTGCCATCATTGCCTCTGTGCTTCCGCACGTTACCACAATTTCCGAATCCGGGTCCACCTTCATACCGGAAAAATGCTCCTGTTTTTTTGCAAGCGCCTCCCGGAAATTCTGCGCACCCCATGTCAGTGCGTACTGATGCGGCCCCTCCGCCGCAACCTGTGCCAGCCGCTCTGTCATCTCCTTCGGCGGAGCAAAATCAGGAAAACCCTGCGACAAATTCACTGCCTCATACTCATCCGATACTCTTGTCATTCTGCGGATTACGGAATCCGTAAATATTTCGGTTCTTTTTGATAGTCTCATAATACTTATGTCTCCTTTTTCATTCTGCCTTATTTAAATTTTCAATAAATTCACTTTTTTATTTTTTCTGAATATTATTTTTTTTATTTTATTTCTGCTGTTTAATCATAGCACAGGATATATAAAGTGTAAAATTTCTTTTCAATAATTCCTACATCAAATATTTAATACCAAAAATTATTGAAATAAAAGTTAATCCACAAAAAAGCGCCTGCCTTTTCGGCAAACGCTCTGAGATGACTCTTCTGGTTATTACAATCTATGACACAATCTTTTTCTTTTATCTCCTGTTTCTCTCAATTCTTTTCTTTCAATTTTCATTTTTTCTCAATGCTTCCTGCTCTCTTTAAAAACGCCCGCAGCTCATCTTTATACGGCAGTCCGTCGTTATCCCCTGGGCTGGAGATTATCATTGCTCCCATTGCATTGCCTCTTCGCACAGCTTCCTCCATGGAGGTTCCTTCCAGAATTCCACTGATCACACCTGCTGCAAAGGCATCGCCTGCACCTACCGTATCCACGATATTCTCCGTATGAAATCCCTGAATTGACCTGTATTCCCCCGGTTCAAGCAGACATGCGCCTGCTGCTCCAAGCTTGACAATTACCGTTTTCACACCTCTGTCAAAATAAAACTGCCCAATCTTCCCAATCTCCTGTTCTCCTGTCAGTATTTGGGCCTCTCCAAACCCCGGCATAACAATATCACTTTGAAATGCAAAGCCATTGACCGTCTGAATCATCTCTTCCTGTGTTCTCCAAAGCGCTGGTCTGAGATTTGTATCAAACGTAATAAGCATTCCTCTTTCTTTTGCAAGATGCACTGCCTCCTGCAAAGCATCTCGCATCAATGCGGAAACTCCTGCTGAAATTCCTGTGATATGCAAAATTTTTCCTTCTTCAAATCCGGTTCTGACATCCGCGGAATGATAAGTAGAAGCCGCGGAATTCTTTCTGTAATAAAAAATATCCGGATCCCCTTCCTCCACCCTTGCTTTCAGATAAGAACCGGTAAGCCGTGTTTCATCCCATAAAACATGGTCAGTACCAACACCCTCTTTGTTTAAAAAATCAAAAATCATCTGACCATATGGATCTCTTCCGAGTTTTGTAAGATAACTGACTTTATGACCAAGCCTGGACAGGCCTACGGCTACATTTAATTCAGCTCCGGCAGCCGCACGGCTGTATCGTTTCGCATTTCTGAGATCGCCTGGTTCTTCTGCTATGTATACCGCCATTGGTTCTCCAAGTGTGATCACCTCTGTACTGTGCTTCTCTTCTTTGGTCATTCCGGATTTTTCCATCTCATTTACCCCTCTTACTGTACCCTTCCTTCGCTTTGCATCTTTCGTATTTCCTCAGAAACAATAAATTTTCCCTCCCTTACAAATCTTTCCTCCTGAATCAGCCAGCTGCCGCCACAGGCCAAAACATTCTTAGATCGGAAGAGCACACGTCTGAACTCCAGTCACCTGATCG
>CAOJHI010000130.1 GCA_948436005.1 uncultured Lachnospiraceae bacterium | reverse complement strand
TTTCAATGGGGGCATTTATCGGATTACCGCCGTCGTTGATTGAAACTTACGGAAGTGATATAAAAAAAGTTTATAAAGCAAACGGAGTACCTATCTGTTTAGGACTTGTTACAATGTTCCTTTCAGCATTTGTTCATTTGATGATTACCTGTGTTGTGATAGTGCTACTTGCCCCTATTCTATTTGAAGCAACTTTGCCGATACAACTTCCGTTTTTCTTTCTTGCACTTGCTATATACATTATTGTGTCGTTAAGCATTGGAAGTGTTTTAGGATTGACGGTAAAAAATCAAGCGAAACTGACGATGATAGCACAATTAATTTTTTTGCCCTCAATTATGCTTTCGGGAATTATGTTTCCTATTGAGTTTCTACCCGATTTTTTGGAAACCCTAGGACTGATTTTCCCAGCCTCTTGGGGATACCGATTGATGTTGGATAATGGATTTTGCTTTGAAAATCTATGGTATCTAATCTTTATCTTTTTTGCGGCCGTATTCCTATGTTTTGTCCTATTTAATTCATCCCCCCAAAAGTATAAAAAACACACCACCTGCACATACTAATCCGGCAGATTCCAAAAACCTGATCAGGAGGAACTGGAATGATTCGGAAATATTTGATGAAGTATGTGATATTTATAGCAATTTTAGTCTTATGTCTCGGAGCTGCGTGGTATTTCACAGAGAGAACGGACAAAGTACATGAAGATGCAGTGCTTGCGTATAAGGAAGGCTTTCCGGAGACAATGAAGGAGGACGCGTCATGGGCGAAGTATTATATCTGAAAATTGATAAAAATATTCAGATTAAAACCAAACAGGTTGCATTGGGAGACATTGCGGAAATGAACTGCGCAGAAAAGGCGACAGTAAACAAAATCAAAACGCTTCGGCTTCCGACGCAGCAGATCAAAGGTCCGGGGCGGTATGTGTTTTCTGTTCTGGATGTGATTGACGTGATTCAGAAAGAATATCCTTCTCTTGAGGTAAATAATCTGGGGGAATCCGATTTCATTCTGACAGTAGAAAAAGAAAAACACTGCTCGGATGCGGTAAGCTGGATAAAAACCGTTCTTGTCTGTGCGCTTGCTTTTTTCGGCGCGGCATTTTCCATTATGGCGTTTAATAATGATGTTGGAATTACGACGCTGTTCGGACAGCTTTATGAGACATTTACCGGCGAAACCTCTGATGGATTTACTTTGCTGGAGATTTCATACTCCATAGGTGTAGGTCTTGGTATTTTAATTTTCTTCCACCATTTTGCGCGCAAAAAGAATGCTTCCGATCCTACGCCGCTTGAAGTCGAAATGAGGACGTATGAGGATGACATTGACACAACAATGATCGAGGCGAACGGGCGGAACATGAAAAAGGCACAGTCATGAATATCTGTCTGTCATAAAACGAAATACAGAGAATAAAACTGTCCGGGGATGCGGACAGGGATGAGGTGACGATTATGGAACATGCGCTGCTTGCAGTGATCGGTTTTGCTTCTGGATTTATTGTAGCCGGCGGTGTGGTGGCTTTGATGGTAGGGCTGGGAATTATTACGCGTTTTATCGGGGTCTCGCACACAGCAAATCATGTAAAATATTATGAAGATGCAATTCTCCTTGGCGGAATCGGAGGAACAATTGTTACCGTATATGAGGTGAGTCTGCCAATCGGCGTCTGGTTTTTGGTGTTGGGCGGACTGTTCATCGGGATTTTTGTGGGCGGCTGGATTATGGCACTTTCTGAAGTGATTAATGTGTTCCCGGTATATTGCAGGCGGCTTGGGATTACGAAAGGATTGAGCTGGATTGTTATCACAATGGCAGTCGGAAAGGTGCTTGGAAGTCTGATGCTGTTTTATATGCGCTGGGGGAAAGGGTGAGATATTCCTTCCAGCCATCTGCATGCCCCACTTGGCGTGATATTTGCACCAAAATCAGTCGTCGTAACCCGCTACGACTTCTTCTTTTGGCACAAATCTCCCACTAAGTGGGTCATACATCTGGCAGAAAGCAATTTTCAAACACGCTCTAGGAATACTGGTTGACGTGCCGGGCAGCAGGCGATACACTGTAAAATACAGGAGATTGGGAGGAATTACATATAGAAAAAATGAATCTTGCAATTCCTGGAGTAGTAGGGATAATATTTTTCGGAGGAAATAAGAATTTTCAGAGGAGATAAAGGAGCATGAGAACACAGCAGGAATTAAGAAGCCAATTGCGGCAGATTGACCACAAAGGGTACAAAGCGTATAAGGTACTCGAAGGGGAATATGATTTTGGTACATATCGGCTCTGCATTGACCATGTGCAGGGGGACCCGTTTGCCTCACCTTCCAGGGTACGGATTGTGTATTTTAACAGAGGAAGCATTCCGGGAGAGTATTTGGGAGAGAAGCACCGCAGGATTGCGGTGGAGGACACACTTCTGCGGCGTCTGCACCGTGCGCTTGGGGAGTGCAGAGACCGTGATAGGAAGGGGTCAGGTAAAAGCGGACTAGTGACCGCGTGCCGGACCGGTCAGGAAATTCTGGAGCGCACGGCAATGCATGTGACGGCAGAGGCAATCGAAGCGAGGATTGAAGTAGGCTTCCCGGCTTTTGGTCGGACGATTGCTGCGGATGCGCTGGCGGATATTCTGTTTGACCTGCTGCCGGAGGTGGCTGAGCGGGCTTTTTCGGGAAAGCAGCCATCGGAAATACGGCAGAGGCAGGGCGCGTCGCGAAACGGCTCAGGCTATGGGCGCAGCGGGCAGACGCCGCTTGCAAAGGAACTTGAGGCTGCTGTTTTTCTCGCGGATAACCAGGAATATATCCGGGAGCAGCTGATTCGGCAGGGGCTTGTCGCCTTTGTGGCAGATGGTTCGGTTCTTCCGCGTGAGAGCGGAGTGTCTCAGAAGCCGCTGAGAGGGGCGGTTGTGTTCAACAGCCCGGAAAGTCTCGCAGTCACGATGGAACTTCCGCATGGCGGGGCGCTACGCGGCATGGGAATCCGAAAGGGCATTACGGTAATTGCCGGAGGTGGTTTCCATGGAAAATCAACGCTTCTGAAAGCGCTCGAACGCGGGGTATATCCTCATATCGCTGGAGATGGCAGAGAGTATGTGATTACGGATGCAGGGGCGTTTAAGCTGCGGGCAGAGGAGGGACGGTGTATTCATGAGACGGACATTTCGATGTTTATTACGAATCTTCCGACCAAGACTGATACAGCCCGATTTTCAACGGAAAATGCGAGCGGAAGTACGTCGCAGGCAGCCAATACCGTGGAGGCACTTGCAGCCGGAAGTACGGTTCTGCTGATCGACGAGGATACTTCGGCTACGAACTTTATGATTCGGGATGACCGGATGGCGCGGCTTGTGTCTGATGAAAAGGAACCCATTACGCCGTTTATCCGCAAGGTGCGGAGCCTGTATCACGATCTTGGAATCTCCACGGTTCTTGTAGCGGGCAGCTCCGGAGATTTCCTCAGCGTCGCAGATACGGTGCTGCAGATGGACTGCTACGTGACAAAGGATGTGACAGGGCGCGCCAGAGAGCTCGCAGTGCCGCTCACGGAGGAGAAAGCGGAGAAAAAGGTCTGGCTCCAAAAAGCTGTATCCAGAAAGAATATTGAAAAAGCGCGTGTGCATGGCTGGGACAGTTTGAGTCTGGATAAAACAGAGATTGATCTGCGGTATCTGGAACAGATTGTGGATGAGAGCCAGACGGCAGCGCTTGCCTATATTCTCTCGTACACGCTCGGGAAGCTGGCTGACGGCAAAAAGACAGCGGCGTATCTGGCAGAAGAGGTAGCGCGTAAGCTGGAAAAAGACGGAATCCTGTCAGTGACTCCGAGGAATTATGGAGCGGGTGCGGCTGCGATGGTGCGCAAGCAGGAAATACTGGCATGCCTGGTGAGATATCGACTTCTGTAAACCTGTGTCAGGGAAACGCTGATTACAGCGAGTCCTTAGAGCCGTGCAGATCTGCGTGTATGGGACTGGTAAACCAATGTTGCAAAAGCAGACCTGCGTGTATGGGACTGGTAAACCAATGTTGCAAAAGCAGATCTGCATGGCGGGGAAGGGTAAACGAAAGTTTGAATAAGGGCAGATCGGCCTGGCGAGGAATGGCAGATCTGCATAGCCGAAAAAGTTAGATTAATTTGATTAAAAAATAAGCTTGATTTTTTTGTGGCAAGATGATATGGTGTTATTGCTCATATGACTGACGGAAGTGGAGTGTCGGCGGTATTGGCTGCCGGAAAAACCACAGGGAGTATGAGTCTTTGGGAGCCGACCGTCTGGGCATTGTTTCATTACATGTCTGGAATGCGGCTTTTTTTGTGCCGTGGTATGCGCGGAGGTAGATTCGGAAGTTTACATTCTGGTCTGACCGTGCTGTCGCAAAAATACGGATTTGAGAACACAGAAAAACAGGCATTCCGGAAAAGAAAAGGAGAGAAACTATGAAAATGACTGTTTTGGAAAATGAACTGAAGGAAAACAGCTACCCGGGCCGGGGAATTGTGATTGGCAGAACGGCTGACGGGACAAAGGCAGCAGCAGCCTATTTCATTATGGGCAGAAGTGAAAACAGCAGAAACCGTATTTTTGTGGAGGACGGAGAAGGTATCCGCACACAGGCATTTGATGAGTCCAAGCTGACTGATCCGAGTCTGATTATCTATGCACCGGTGCGTGTGCTTGGAACAGATACAATTGTGACAAATGGCGACCAGACCGATACCATTTTTGAGGGACTGGAAAAAGGGCTGACGTTCGAAGAGTCGCTGCGAAGCCGTGAATTTGAGCCGGATGCGCCGAATTATACGCCGCGTATTTCCGGAGTGATGCACGTGAAGGACGGCAGGTATGGATATGAGATGTCTATTTTAAAAAGCAACAACGGAAATCCTGAAGCCTGCAACCGTTATACTTTTAACTATGAAAACTGTGTGGCCGGCGAGGGGCATTTTATTCACACTTACATGTGCGATGGGAATCCGCTTCCGAGTTTTGAGGGTGAACCGAAGCTGGTAGCTATTCCGGATGATATGGATGCTTTTACGGACATGCTCTGGAACAGTCTGAATGAGGATAATAAGGTGTCACTGTTCGTTCGGTATATTGATCTTGCGACAGGCACTTATGAGACAAGAATTGTAAATAAAAATCAGAAATAAACAGCAGAAGAGGAGCTTATATTATGAATGAATTCGCATTGAAATATGGTTGTAATCCGAATCAGAAGCCGTCGCGTATTTATATGGCAGATGGCAGTGAACTTCCGATTAAAGTGCTTTCCGGCCGTCCGGGGTATATTAATTTTCTGGATGCGTTTAATGGATGGCAGCTGGTCAGAGAGCTGAAGGAAGCGACAGGGCTTCCGGCTGCAACGTCGTTTAAGCATGTATCGCCTGCAGGAGCAGCGGTTGGACTTCCGCTGGATGAGACGCTTGCAAAAATTTACTGGGTAGAGGATTAT
Organism: uncultured Lachnospiraceae bacterium; assembly: GCA_948436005.1. Classification (GTDB taxonomy): domain Bacteria; phylum Bacillota; class Clostridia; order Lachnospirales; family Lachnospiraceae; genus Choladousia. The sequence continues at coordinate 3,678 of CAOJHI010000130.1, read as the reverse complement.
GAAAATCTTTCTCCGCTTGCGTGTGCGTATGCGAGAGCGCGCGGAGCGGACCGTATGTCCTCTTTTGGAGATTTTATTTCCCTGTCTGATGTCTGCGATAAGGATACAGCGCTTTTAATTAAGCGCGAAGTGTCGGACGGCGTGATTGCGCCGGGATATACAGAGGAGGCTCTGGCTATCTTAAAAGAAAAGAAAAAAGGCAATTACAATGTGATTCAGATTGATGAAAATTATCGTCCGGAACCGATTGAGCGCAAGCAGGTGTATGGCATTACCTTTGAGCAGGGACGTCAGGAACTCAAAATTGATGATGCACTGATGTCTGACTTTGTGACAGAGAAAAAAGAAATTCCGGCAGAGGCTGCCATGGATTTGAAGATTGCGCTGATTACTTTAAAATATACGCAGTCCAACTCAGTCTGCTTTGTAAAGGGCGGACAGGCGATCGGAATCGGAGCAGGACAGCAGTCACGTGTTCACTGTACCCGTCTTGCAGGCCAGAAGGCGGACAACTGGTTTCTGCGTCAGTGCCCGAAGGTATTGAACCTGCCGTTCTCTGACAAGATTACAAGGGCAGAGCGTGACAATGCGATTGATGTTTACATTGGAGCAGAGTACATGGATGTTCTGGCAGACGGTGCATGGCAGAAAATTTTTACTGAGAAGCCGGAAGTATTTACCGCAGAAGAAAAACGGGCATGGCTCGATCAGATGCAGGGTGTGGCCCTTGGCTCAGACGCGTTCTTCCCGTTCAGCGACAACATTGAGCGTGCACATAAATCAGGTGTGGCATACATTGCCGAGCCGGGCGGTTCTGTCCGTGACGAGGATGTAATTGCAACCTGTAATAAATATGGAATGGCAATGGTATTTACCGGAATCCGTCTGTTCCATCATTAAAAAATAAAATTACCCTCAGAGCAGATACGGCAGCTGGCCTGGATGCTCTGAGGTTTTTTTCATTCTATAGCAAAGACCTTGTCACGCTAAAATGTGAAAGTGTCTTTCTATAGAACAAAAAATAATATGCGCACTCGTGCAAGTGAAAGATGTCACTTCATGACTGCACTCGGCGCATCAAAGAGTGCAATGTACATGTGATTGAGAGATACTAATTATTGAGAGATACTAGTTATTGAGAGATACCAATGATTGAGAGATACCAAGAATAAGATTGAAGAGATACGGAGAAACTGTTAGAAGAGGAAGGTGCCGGATTTCTTTTGACGGGTAATGACGTATCGCGTAAAATGAAAGCAGAAAAGGCAGGTTCCAATACACTTAGAAAAGAGGAAATGAAAATGAAATCATTTGATTATGTGATTCAGGATGAACTGGGGCTTCATGCGAGACCGGCCGGACTGCTTGTGAAGGAAGCAAAACAGTTTGCCAGCAGGATCAGTCTGACAAAGGATGGAAAAACGGTATCTGCCACACAGCTTATGATGCTGATGGGTATGGGTGTCAAAAGAGGCGCAACGGTTACAGTTACGGTGGAAGGCGAGGATGAGGACGCAGCCTGTGCAGCAATAGAAAAATTTTTCCGGGAGAATTTGTAAAATAGCTTATAAAAAGTTTGCTTGCTTGCAAAGGCAAACTTTATAAGCTAACGAGCAGCTATGCTGTGAGTAAAATAGCTTATAAAAAGTTTACTTGTTTGTAAAGGTGAACTAAGATGCTAGAATCGGAGGGAATGCGGCATGGAACAGTTTGAGGGAAAGTCTATTTTGCGGAAAATTGCAATGGGCAGAATTTTTTTCTATGAGAAAAATCATGCGATTGTGAAGCGGGAACGCGTGGAGGATTCGGAGGCAGAGCTGGAGCGTTTTGCATCCGCGCGGCGTGAGGCGGCCAGGGAGCTTCAGGATTTATATGAAAAGGCATTGAAAGAGGTCGGGGAGTCCGGGGCGGCCATTTTTGAAGTGCATCAGATGATGCTGGATGATGAGGATTACTGTGAATCGGTCTGCAGTATGATACGGCAGGAAAAGGTCAGTGCAGCGTATGCGGCTGCGGTAACCGGGGACAATTTTTCTCAGATGTTTGCGAGCATGGAGGATAACTACATGAAAGAAAGGGCCGCAGATATCCGGGATATCTCTGAACGGCTCGTGCGTGTGTTGCATGGAGATGCGGCAGACATGGGAAGTCTGGCAGAGCCGGTTATTTTGGCTGCGGATGATCTGGCGCCAAGCGAGACGGTTCAGCTTGACAAGTCGAAGCTGCTGGGCTTCGTTACGGTGCATGGGTCTGCAAATTCACATACGGCGATTCTTGCCCGAACGATGAATATTCCGGCGGTGATCGGTGTTCCGGTAAAAAAGGAATGGGACGGAAAGCTGGCAATTATAGACGGAGTGACAGGTACTGTCATCATTGAACCAAATGAAGGGCAGATCCTGGCAGCGCGGGCGCAGATGGAGGAGGAAGCGCGCAGGGCCAATCTTCTGAAAAAACTGAAGGGACAGAGGACAGTGACCCAGAGCGGACGCGAGATTCACCTCTATGCGAATATCGGCGGCGTCTCAGACACGGCGGAGGCGCTTGCAAATGATGCGGAGGGAATCGGTCTTTTCCGGAGCGAATTCCTGTATCTGGAGTCGGATCATTTTCCGACCGAGGACGAGCAGTTTCAGGTATATCGCTTAGTTGCCCAGAATATGGCGGGCAAGAAGGTAATTATCCGCACACTGGATATCGGTGCAGATAAAAATGTGGATTATTTCGGGCTTGATGCAGAGGAAAATCCGGCGCTTGGTTACCGGGCCATCCGGATCTGTCTGACACAGGAAGAGATATTTAAAACGCAGCTGCGTGCCCTGCTGCGGGCCAGTGCGTTTGGCAATATTTCCATTATGTTCCCGATGATTATTTCTGTGAAAGAGATTGTCCGCATCAAAGAACTGGTCGAGGAAGTAAAAGCAGAGCTTCGTGTGATTGGCACCACGTACCGTGACGTAGAGCTGGGTGTTATGATTGAAACCCCGGCAGCAGCTCTGATCAGCGGGGAACTTGCAAAAGAAGTGGACTTTTTCAGCATTGGAACGAATGATCTGACACAGTATACCCTGGCGATTGACCGGCAGAACCCGAAGCTGGACCCGTTTTATGACGCGCATCATCCGGCTGTGCTGCAGCTGATCGAGATGACGGTGGAGAACGGACACAGAGAGGGAATCTGGGTCGGCATCTGCGGTGAGCTGGGTGCAGATATGGAGCTCACGAAACGTTTTGTGGATATGGGGATTGATGAACTGTCCGTGTCCCCGGCATTTATCCTTCCGCTTCGTGAGCTGATCCGTAAAATTCACTGACCATATTTTTGATAACCGGATTTGCAAAATCAACTGGAATTCCTGCGTCGAATTATAGATCAGTCAGCTGACTTTGCTTTTGCTCCTGCCGATCAAGCGCTGCAGCGACGAAACCGCGGAACAGAGGATGCGGTCGGTTCGGGCGCGATTTCAGTTCTGGATGTGCCTGGGTAGCAAGGAAGAAGGGGTGGTTTTTCAACTCAATCATCTCTACGATACGCCCGTCAGGAGAAAGTCCGGACAGCGTCATTCCATGGTCTGTCAGGATTTTCCGATAATCATTGTTTACCTCGTAGCGGTGGCGGTGGCGCTCTTCAATTTCCTTTCTGCCGTAAAGGTCAAAGGCTTTCGTCGTGTCGTCCAG
>CAOJHI010000129.1 GCA_948436005.1 uncultured Lachnospiraceae bacterium | reverse complement strand
GGACTGCAAACATCGGAAGTCCTTCCTTTGCAACCAGCTCAGCAAGGACTCCCGTCTCCCCTGTCATCCGGCACGGAATTCCAAATTCCTTCAGTTTCTGCATAATGTACCGGCTTGTCCTTTGTTCCTGCATGGCAAGTTCCGGATAACGGTGCAGTTCATGGCGCATGTCCCGCAGCTCCTCCTCATACCCGTTCAGCCATTCCAGTGCTCCGTCCTTTTCTCTGTCCATCACGTTCTCTTCCCCATTCTGTTGATTCCTTTCACAACATTATAGGGTAAACACTGTGCTTTATCAAGAAAAAGTTCCGCCAGCTGCCTCCTGCGCCATATTCACGTTGTCGTGATATACGTACTTTGATTCACTATATCTACTTTGGTTCGCTATTCTCAGATAAAGTATACAGCGTTACTTCCCCTGCGCCATGGTTCGCAGCAAAAATCTTAACCGTATCTCCCTCCTCATACACGCTGATCTGTGTCGGGCCCACGCCTGCTTCTATGCATGTGCGCGCCCCCGTTTCCAGGTCAATGATCTCAAGCAGTTTGTCCCCTCCACGGCTTCCGGCAATCAGCGAAGCCTTTCCAAACAGCTCCCCAATCCAGACCACATGCCCAAAATGAATATCATAGCTGTACATGCGCTCATATGACTGATCTGATATCTGATAAACAGAAGCCACATCTCCATGGAACGGCTCTATAACGCCGCCATACTTCCGTCCGTTTATTTCTGCAATAGAAATATCGCTCGTAGGCGTCGTTGTCAGCAGCCTTGGAACTGCGGCATCATTTTCGCAGTAGCCGGACAGGTCAAACTGCAGTACGCCGTTCTCAGCGCAAATATAGACCTGATTTCCATTTTCAATGAATAGTCCGTGGTTTTTCGTCAGACCGTCATACAGCTTTGTCCACTTCCATTCTCCGTCCGGCTGCCCCGGAATCGGGCTCATCCAGAGCGCTCCCGGCTTTGACCAGTCCTCCTGAAAATCCTTAGCCCGGCATAACTGGCAGCCCAGGAGAAACAGCCCGTTCCGGTTTTCCACAACCCCGATTCTGTGGCAGTATGGAAGCGGGAGCACCTCGCGTATCTTCCATGGGCTCATATAGCCGTTTTCTCCAGGTTCAAGCAGACATACTGCCGCTTCTTGGGACTGAAAAACGGGATAGAAACGCACAATCGCCAGCAGCTGCTCCCTTCCCGGTATCTGAATCACATTCATAACCCCGGTATCTCCCTGCCAGAGCTCCGCATATTCACCCGTTTCCGGATCAATGAGATACGCCTTTTCACCTCTTGCTTCGCTCACTGCCGCGAGGTACCGTTTTCCCTGCAGGAATATCTCGCCTGTCACATACACCATTGGAAGATCCACAATCTTACGCTTTTCAATTCTCATCTTATATCCACTCCTTTTTCTGCTCAGGCAGTCGCCTCCGCCCGGGCCGCCTGTATTTTTTTCATCTGCACGTCAAGCAGTACCGCCAGTACGATGATCGCTCCTGTAACAATCGACTGCGCCAGCGCAGGCACGCCCAGAAGATTCATGGCATTCACAATCAGGGTCAGAATCAGCGCGCCAATCACTGCGCCAAACACACTTCCCTCTCCTCCTGCCATTGAGGTACCGCCGATGACAATGGCTGCAATGGCTGTCATCTGGAAGGTATCTCCCATGCCGGCCTGTGCTGCGCTCTGGCGCGCTACCTGAAGAATTCCGCCCATTGCGGCTCCGCAACCGCTGATAATATATACCAGGAATAAGGTCAGAAGCGTATTGATGCCAGAGTACTTTGCCGTTGTATGGTTCGCACCCACACAGTACACCTGTTTTCCGAATTTGCTGCGCTGGAACAGCAGGTACATCAGGCCTGTCACACCCAAGGCAATGATGGTAATCAGCGGAAAACCCAGTACATTTCCGGATGCCAGCGTACGGAACGTTTTCGGGAATCCGGAAAAAATATCCGATCCCATCAGAATCAGTGCCAGGCCGTTTGCTATGTAGCTTACCCCATAAGTAGATACAAAGGGCGGTATTTTCACCACGCCGACAAGTAAACCGTTGATACAGCCAAAGCTCATGCCAATCAGAATAGTCAGCAGAACCGCAACGGGAATCGAAACATTGTGGTTCAGAAAATAACCGCAGGCACATCCGCACAGTGACATGACTCCTCCAATTGAATTGTCAATGCCATGCGTGAGGATACAGCCCGTCGCACAGGCAGCCAGAACCAGCAGAACTGATGATTGCCTGAAAATATTCAGGAAATTGCTTACCTTAAAAAAATCTTTGGAAATGAACGACATCACCACACACATAGCGATCAGAATGCCTGCCCGGTACAAACCAGTCTCAAAGAAGATGCCAAAAAAATCTTTCTTCCGTTTCTCCATAATGGTTACGCCTCCTTTCTTGCCTTCAAAAGCACATCCGTGGAGATGGCAACAACAACAATCAGGCCTAACAGGAATGACTGTGACTGGGGCGAAACGCCCGAAATATTAAGCCCTGTTTTCAAAATCTGGATAAATAATACGCCCAGCATTGTCTTGAAAATGTTTCCGTTGCCTTCTGAAAAAGAATTGCCTCCAATGATTGTGGCAGCGATCGCATTAAATTCCCACTGCTTTCCATAATCCGGATGGCCCGACGCGGACCGTGCAGCAAACAGGATGCCTGCCATCCCAACCAGAACGCCGATCACGGTAAATATCATAATCTCTGCTTTCACCGGATCCACGCCTCCCAGGAACAGTGCCTCGCGGTTTCCTCCAAGGCCGTACATATTTCTGCCGAATGAGGTACGGTACACGAGAAGCCACACCGCCAGAAACACAAGCAGCGCAATAATCATAACCATGGGAATCCCAAACACGCTGCCGTCTGCCAGAAAACGGAAATGGTCTTCCATTGCCGGAATTGAAACGCCGCCCGTGATCAGAGAACCCACGCCGTAAAACATTGTGCCAAAGCCGAACGTGGTGATATAGGCAGGTACTTTAAATCTGGCAATAAATACGCCGTTCAGCAGGCCGCAGCCCGCCCCGGTCAGAACCCCGGCTGCCGCACAGACCCATACCGGCAACCCGCTTCGCATCAGCAGGGCAATGATTACCGTACAAAACGCCATATTATTGCCAACCGACAGATCAATCTGCCCGACCAGCACAGCCATTGTCTCAGCCAGAGCCAGTATCAGAAACGGGGATGCCTGCTTAATGATATTGATTGTATTTCCCCATGAAAGAAACTTTTCCCCAGTAAAAGAGAAGGTAATAATGATAATAGCGAGCATCCAGATAACAGGTTCAATGCTTCCTAACACTTGAATGATACTTTTCTGCGGTTTCTTATTTTTCATTGTCCATCCCCGCCTTTCGATCCCAGCATATAATCTGCAATGTTTTTGTCAGACAGTTCTTCTCTTCGCAGCTCCTTGACAATCTTGCCTTCGTACATAATATACACCCGGTCGCACATACCGATGATTTCCGGCAGATCACTGGAAATCATCAGGATTCCTCCGTTCTTTTGCACAAAATCATCCATCAGATTATGGATTTCCTCTTTTGCGCCTACGTCTACGCCAACCGTAGGTTCATCAAAAATCAAAAATTCCGATTCCGTAACCATCGCCTTGCCGATCACGACCTTCTGCTGGTTTCCTCCGGATAAATTTCCCACCAGCTGCATCCGGCCAGGCGTCTTAATGGACAAAGTCTTAATCATCTGCTCTGCATACAACCCTTCTTTTTTCTTGTTGTAGAAAAAACGGCTCCAATGCCTGAACGCACTCAGGGCTATATTCGAAGCCACACTGAAGCGCAAAATCAGGCCCTCGTATTTTCTGTTTTCCGGAACCAGATAAGCGCCGCGGTCGATCATGGAGGACACAGAATGCGGTTTTATTTTTTCACCCTTGTAATAAATTGAGCCGGATAAAATCCGGTTCATCCCGAAAAGGCTTTCCGCCACCTCGGTACGTCCTGCGCCGACAAGCCCTGCCAGCCCGACAATTTCCCCTCTATGCACACTCAGAGAGATATCTCTCTGACCTTTTTTCAGATTCAGATGCTCCATGCGAAGCAGTTCTTCCCCCGGAACATTAATATTCCTGCTGTAAAAACTGGAAACGTCACGCCCTACCATACATTTGACAATTTCATCTTCATTCATTCCTTTGCCTGACATTGTCCCCACATGATGACCATCACGCAAAACAGAAATTTTGTCCGCCAGTTTCTCAATTTCCTGCAACCGATGGGATATGTAGATCACCGCAACTCCCTGCGCTTTTAGCTCTAAAATTTTTTTCATCAGGCTCTCTACTTCCCGCTCCGACAGAATTGCAGTAGGCTCGTCAAATATAATCAGTTTCGGATTCAGATTTACCACACGTGCAATGTCAATCATCTTCCAGACTGAAGCGCTGAACTCTTTCACCGGCCGCGTCACATCGATATGGATTCCGAAACTGTCCAGCAGTTCACTTGCACGCACTTCCATCTGACGGATATCAAACAGCCCTGTTCCCGGAAGTCTCAGCTCATGATTCAGAAAAATATTGCGCGCCACACTCAGCCACGGTACCAGCATTAGTTCCTGATGAACCGCTTCTATTCCGGCCTTTGAGGCTTCCAGAGGCCCCGCCAGCTCAATTTCTTTACCTTCCATATAGATTTTTCCTGAAGTCGGTTTGTAAGCGCTCAGGATAATCTTAATCATCGTCGACTTTCCGGCACCGTTTTCTCCGACTAATGCATGTATTTCCCCGGAGTAAAACTCAATACTCACATCGCTCAATGCCCGCACACCTGGAAATTGTTTGTCTATGTGTTCCAGTTTCATCAATGGCGTCATACGTATTTCCCCTTTCTGAAGCATTTTAAAATATGGGGTTGCCGCAAAATGCAGCGTTCCCACAACATATGGTTTCGATATCCGTTACATCTATGCCATATAATGTATGGATTCACCGTTTTGCAACAGCCCCATCTGCTCATTTAAAATTACTTAGCTTCCATCCACCATGCCATGTTCTCAATATAATTATCAATCGTGGATGCATCGTTCACAACGTCCTCCGCATTCATGAAATCCGGCCATGCCACATATTCCGGGAACAGGTCGCCGTCATTCAGATATTTCACAAGGAATGCTCCTCCGATATATCCCAGAGATACCGGGTCCGGATTAATCGAAACCGTCAGGGTTCCTTCCTGCATTGCATAGGAAGCGTCTTTGTTGCAGTCAATACCGGATACGCCAATTCCGCCGTCCTCAAAGCCAAGCTTCCAGCCAGCATTTTCCATCGCAGCAATCGCTCCCATAGCACATTCATCATTTCCGCCGATTACCCAGTCAATTTCATCTTCGCTGTATTTCTGTGTCAGATTCTCCATAACGCTCATACTGGTCGCACGGTTGAAATTACCCGGCTGCTCTTCGATAAGGTTCAGATCCGGATATTTCTCAAATACCGCATGTGTGGCATTGATTTCGTCAATTGCGTTCTGTGCCTGCTGCGGGCCTGTAATGTAAATAACATTTCCCTTATAGTCCAGCTTTTCTGCCAGATATTCTGCAATCAGCGTCGCCTCGTCCGCATACTTGGTTCCGTACCAGCCGTAGATCTTATCAGTGTTAGCTTTTGTTCCCTGCACCAGTACCGGGATTCCCGCATCCCACGCTTTTTCCAGGGCCGGAACGATACCGTTCGAATCTACCGGATGGATACAGATTGCATCAACCCCGCGCTGAATCATATCCTCCACGAGACGAACCTGATCCTCGTTGCTGTCCGCAGTCTGTGGAGACAGCAACACGCCTTCAAATCCAATGTCCTCTGCCGCTTTATTGAAGCCGTTCAGTACGCCGTTCATAAACGGGTTTGTATTATTTTTCACGATCATGGCAATCGTATACTCTTCGTTGGCTTTGAGCTCTGTTGTCACATTCCAGGAAAGCCCCTGGACCGGATATTCAATGCTCTCGGGTCTTAGCGCAGCCGGATCATTGAAAGCGACCGGCTCTGCCATTGCCGTGATGGGTGTTGTAAGCATCATGGATGCTGCAGCAATTGCGATTAGTTTCTTCATAAAGTAAACCCTCCTTTTATTTTTCTCCGTTTTACCGGATACGTTCTTTGTTTATGACCCCTTTATACCTCTTCTTTACCTGCGTTTCCGTAGACATAGCTCTTCTCCCAGTCATATCTCTCATGCCAGTCCGGATACTTGTATTCCCACATGGAAGCATCTCTCGGGTATTCGTACAGGCCGCCGCTCTTCATAACGCAGGCAACCATTCCCGGATGATTTTCCTTCACAATACGCTGAAGCTGATGTGGGTCAATCTCGCTGCTCGCCCAGTTTTCATAGTGATCCGGAATCACAACCTTTGCACCAAGGTTTTCCGTTACTCTCATGACATCCCACGGATTCATCTTGTCCGTTCCGCCAGGTGCGTTATACCCCATGTCCGTAATGACAACATCGATCTTGTTTCTCTGCCCCACAGCCTTATATCCGTCATTGTAGAGCGTATCGCCCAGGAAAATAACAGAATGGCTGCCCGTATCAAAAATAAAGGATACCGCATTCGAATCAAAATCCAACGGATCGCCCGGCTTATAGTCTCCGGTCATGCAGGCCATGCTGTCGTAGTTGCGTTCTACCTTCACCGTAACGTCCTTGCACTGGAACTGATCGCCCGGTTTTACCTCAATGATGCGTTCCTCCGGTACGCCCCACTGTCTGAATAATTTGCAGGTGTTCTTCGGACCTACGAATTTGCAGTCTGTCGTCTGCAGTGTTGCCTGAACCGTATAATAATCTGCATGATCCTGATGATGGTGCGTTGCAAATACGTAATCCAGAGTCCTGAATTTCCACGGGTCAATGACATGCGGATTAATTCTCATCCAATGCAGCCTGGGCGCTCCGGTCGTACGGCAGACGCCGCAGTATTCATAATTGCTGCATAAAGAAGAACCGGAATAGTTGTCTACCAGAAAGGTGGCCCCGCCTGCTGATTTATACGCCCAGCTCGGCCCGCCTAACATCCACAGTCCAAAAGAGCCTTCCGGAAACTCTGCTTCCTCAATTTGCTGGTTGAGCATACAGTGCCATTCCGGAAAACATTCCTCCAGCCAGATCTCCCTGGTCATCTTGCGCGGCACTCCCGTTCCCTTACTGTCCGGAACAGTGTCCTCATAACGGCGGATCTCTACTTTCTCATCAAATGCGCTCATAAAAACCTCCTCCAATAATTTGATACAATGTGAATCTTGTTGCTTTCCATCCCTCATTTATCCTGAAGTTTGTACGTATTATAGCATACCGCCTTTTCTCAGTCAATGAAATTATGTGCAATTTTTCTTCTATCTTTTAATTTAATCGTTATTTTTGTGTCATAATTTCATTTTTATTGCATTTGTCTTAAATTTAGGTGCAAAAAAAGAGCACCGCCGTTTACGCGATGCCCTAAATGGGTGTACTGAGTTTTACATTGTCAGTGTTGATTCCATTAATTCCCTTTGGGTCAGCAGTTCCATATCAAGATAAACATTTATGCCAACTGATCCTGTTTTTCCAATACCGCGGCAGCTGTGATCGTATCCGTAATCAAAACGTCGATCAGTTGCCCCCTCAGCGCGCCGAGAATACCGCTTACCTTTGACGGTCCATGTGCAATTGCGATCTTTTCCCCTGCCGCTTTCAGATATTCCCAGGGAATACTGATGCATTTACGGTTCCAGTCACAGTCAAGCCAGTTTCCGTCAATATCAAAGAACTGGGCGCATATACTTCCTACTGCTCCGAGCCGTTCCAGCTCAATCCGGTGCTGCTCCGTCATATAGCCCCACCAAATCGGCATATTGCCATTGACGTCGAATGTTCCGATGCTCATCAGCATGAGATCACACTTTTTCATCAAAGCCAGCGCGTCTGCCACCGAAGCATCCCGCATCAGTTCATCTTTGACGCCAAGATCATCCACATAGACGGGCGTATTCAAAAAATAGGCTTTCCCGCCAAACGTATTTGCCAGAAAATCCACAAGCTCTGCCGACATATCCTGGTTGATGCTCGCCCCAATGGTCTGAACCACCTTTAAGTTACAGTCATGCTGTTTTCGCAGCATATGTACTGTCCCGGTCACATTATGGCTTCCGGTGATACCGAACACGCAATCTCCTCTTAATTTATCCGAAATATATAAGGCTGCGTAGTTCGTCAGCCCTTCCATGGCATTCGACGTCTGATCTCCTTCAAAGCTGGTCAAAACAATCGGATTGCTGATTCCAAACTTCTCCCTCAATTCATTTTCATAAGAATGAACACGGGATAAATAATGTTTTACTTTAATATCTACAATACCAAGTTCCTGGGCTTTTTGAAGTATTCTGCTCACCTTTGACCTGGAAAAATATAACTTCTCAGCTATCTCCGGCTGCATCATTCCCAGTTCATAGTACATATGGGCAACCTGTGAATAAATAGCCAGCTTGTCTTCCTTTACAGCTCCACCACGCTTTCCCATCTCCCATCTTCCTTTCTCATTTCCATACTCTCGTTTTTCATCTCACTCAGTATAAGCTTTCCAATTATCTCTGTCAATCCAATGAGGGAAACCTTTTCCAGGTGAATCTAAAACACGATTACTCTCTGTTATTCCTAAATTCCTATTGACAAATCCATTCTTATGTGTTTAAATCATCATATGAACATTCATTCATATAAAGGAGAACTATTATGAGTGCCATTTTAAAAAACATATCCGTTCCATGCTTGCATAATGATGACTGCGGTTGCGGACATACCCACCACAGCCAGGACTGCGGGCCCAAACATCATGACCACAACTGTGACTGTACGCACGGGCATCATGACCACGATTGCGACTGCGGGCACGAGCACCATGACCATGATTGCGATTGCGGGCACAATGATCTTGACCATGATTGTGACTACGGGCACGATGATCATGACCACGATTGCGATTGTGGGCACGAACACCATGACCACGACTGCAACTGCGGACACGAGTATCATGACTACGACTGCGGACAGCAGCACCACGGCCATGATTGCGGCGGCGGGCACGAGCACCATGACCATGACTGCGGGAGCGGACGGCAGCGTCACG
>CAOJHI010000128.1 GCA_948436005.1 uncultured Lachnospiraceae bacterium | reverse complement strand
TCCTGCTTGATCTGGAACGCATTGACCGGGAGTTTTCCGAACTTCCGGGGAACACTGCATTTTCTTTTGCAGATACGTTTCAGAAGCTTTTGCACGGGGAAATTCCCTTTGACATCAAAAAACTGCCCGGAATGCTTGCAAAGATGTTTCTGTCAGAGCTGGAACAGCAAAGGAGAATGGCATTACAGATTCTCATTATTGTACTTGCATCTGCCATTTTCTCGAATTTTATCAGGGTATTTAACAGCAGCCAGATTGCAGATATCAGTTTTTATATGATGTATCTCTTGATTTGCGGCCTGTTGATTCATTCTTTTATGGCAATGAACCAGATTGTGCTGGATACGTGCGGCCAGATAAATTCCTTCATGAAAATTTTGCTGCCCGTCTATGTTGCTGCTGTTGTTTTGTGTGCCGGTTCCGTATCAGCGCTCGGATTTTATGAAGTGACCCTGCTTGGTATCAATCTGACGCAGAATCTTGTGATTCGGATGGTGCTTCCAGTGATCAATTTTTATCTGGTACTTCTGATTCTGAATCAGATGTCAGAGGAGGATTACTTTTCGCGGTTCGCGGATCTTCTGGAAACAGGAGTCGGATGGGTGCTGAAAACGGTTACAGGCCTGGTAGTTGGCCTGCAGGCAGTGCAGTGCCTTGTCACGCCGTCCGTGGATGCGCTGAAGAGTACATCCCTGCAGCGGCTTGCAAAGGCAATTCCCGGAATCGGCGGGTTGCTGGATTCTGCTGCGGAAACTGTGGGGGCGTGTGCGCTGGTGATTAAAAATGCGGCCGGGACAGCCGGGATTCTCGCATTGCTGCTGATCTGTATGCTGCCGCTTGTCAAGCTGGCGGCGTGTATTTTTATTTTCCGGCTTTTGTGTGCGTTTATCCAGCCGGTCAGTGAGCGGAGGATGGTGGAGGGAATCGGAAGCATTTCCAGAAGCGCGGTACTGCTCCTTAAAATCCTGGTGATGAACGTGTCTGTGTTTGTGATTTCAATTGCGATGGTTACATCTTCGGTGAAAGGGGGATAACAGATGGAACAGTGGCTGAAAACAATGACCGGAAGCATGTGTGTCATAACGATTCTGATGCATCTGCTGCCGCAGGGAAAATTTACAAAATATGTCCGTTTTTATGCGGGCCTGTTGCTGTTTCTGATTGCGGTACGCCCTGTTTTAAATATTTTTACCGGAGACGGCGGATTTGAACGGCTGTTGCAGATGGAATTTATACGTGAGGAATCTTACGATATGGAGACATTTGCCGTGGGAATGGAAGAACTGAAGGATGAACGGATTGCACGTGCGTATCAGGAGGAGCTGCGGCGCCAGATTCGGGAAATGACGGCCTCGTACGGCCTGGAGCCAGTGGAGATTCTTTTCGAAGTCGATGAGTCAGACCCGTATCTGGTGAAAAAAATAGAAATAACGGTCTGGGAATTGAACGATACAAGGCAAAGTGACGCTTTGAAGGAAGAACTCTTTACTTTATATATGGTTGATAAAAAGGACATTGTCATAACGGGGCGGAGGTGAGTAGGTTTGAAGGAATGGCTGGGAAAAATAAAAAATCTGAAAAAGGACCAGATTATGATATTGCTTCTGGCAGGCGTACTCCTGCTTGTCATTTCACTCCCGTCAGAAACACAGACACAGCCGGAAATCCTTCCCCAAACGAGAGAAAAAGAGACGGAAACCGTGGCAGAGGATCCATTTGGGGTCACAGAGCTTGAAAATCGTCTGAAACGGATTCTTACCCAGGTAGATGGTATTGGCCGCACCGAAGTTATGCTGACCCTGAAATCAGGAGGCAAAAGTATTGTGGAAAAAGATCTGGAGCAGTCCCGGGGAGAGGAGGTGGGCGGAAATGAGGGGAATTCCGGGAATTCCAGTGAGATAAAAAGCAATGAGAGTACAGTGTACCAAAAAGACAGTTACGGCAATGAAACCCCTTACATCATGGAAAAGCTGGCGCCGGAAATAGACGGAGTGCTGGTTATCGCACAGGGAGCGGGAAATGCTTCCATTACAAGTGAGATTACCGAAGCAGTTATGGCATTATTTAATGTTCCGGCGCATAAAATCAAAGTAATGAAAATGAAATAATGAAATGAGGAGGATTTCAGTGAAACGTATTTTTAAGAAAAACCAGATCATTATTACAACACTGGCGATTATGATCGCAATCGCCGGCTATCTGAATTATTCAGGCAGGATCCTGGGTAAAAAGACCGATGCAGTGAGTGGAGATGATACGGTGCTGCTGACCGATGCCGGAACTTCAGCTGTATCATCGGATACATACACAGATGATTATGCGGATATCATAAGCCTGGATGATGACGGAATTGAGGCATCAGGAAGTGCGGGAACTGACCAGAGCAGCGTAGGCGAAGCCGTACTGGCAAGTTCCCAGGCAAATGACGGTATTCTGGCGGCTGCAAAGCTGAACAGGGAACAGGTGCGCGCAAAGAGCAAGGAGACGCTGCTTGAGATTATCAATAACACAGGTATTTCAGAAGATCAGAAGCAGAACGCAGTTGCTACGATGACAGAAATGACACAGATTGCGGAAAAGGAAGCTGCGGCAGAGCTGTTGCTTGAGTCAAAAGGCTTCTCCGGCTGCGTGGTGAGCATTTCAGACGGAAGCTGTGACGTTGTAGTAAATGAGGCCGAGCTGACGGATGCACAGCGGGCTCAGATTGAGGATGCTGTAAAAAGAAAGACGGACATATCCGGAGAAAATATTATTATTACGCCAAAAGATTATTATGTGGCAGATACTATGGAAAAATAACCGGTAAAAGAGGGGATGCTGTGCAAATACGAATTCTGTATTTTGCAGCATCCCCCTCTTTTGCGTTTTATCCTAAATCTTTTTTTATATCCTTCCATAAATTCAGATGAATTTGAGCAGTCGTGGAGCAATATTTTTGCAATGAGAAAAATATATACTTTGGAACTACTAATGTTCAATCAGGTATGGTATGATGGTAAAGATATTTGGGAACATTCGAGAAATTTGTAAAACAGTAAAACATAAGGAGTATCAATCATGCCGGTATTTGATTTCAGCAGCAGCGTATCAGACAAGACAAGCAATTTTGAGTGTACATATAGCATAGTTCGGTCCAGCGAGGCAAAGGCTTCTCCGGAAAAACCGATGTTCGTTCTGGACAATCGGGAGCGGGAGTGGAAGCATCATTCGAATGGTGTTTTTGCAAAGCCGGATAAAAAGACCGCTTTTGAATTTGATGAGGAGGGCGGGACAGTCAGCGCCGATATTTTGCAGATCGACGCCCGTTTTGTCAGCCTGATCCGGTGGCTTGGAGAAAACCGGATTCATGTACGTCTGTCCGGAGAAAACCGGCAGGAGGGATATGCCGTTTACCGGATTCGGGAGATTGCATTTGGGGGAGGTACAAAGCTTTCCGCAGAGGATGGTTTTTTACAGTTTATGATTGAACGGCTTCTGGCGAGCAGTGCTCCGGCCGAGGAGGAAGAGGATGACGATAAAGAGGAAACAGGCGATGTGATGAAACTCACAAGCTTACAGAGCATCTCGGACTTTATGACGTGCGCGGGAAAAACACTGCCTGACAATATCAGGCTTTGGGCGCGGAGAAATCTAGCTGTTGCCCGGTCCCATGAGGTTACGCCGGAGGAACGCCGCCATGCGCAGAGAGCCCTGTCTATTATGATGAATATCCAGTGGAAAAATCAATATTTTGAATCCATTGATCCTGTGGAGGCACGCCGGATTCTCGACGAGGAGCTTTATGGAATGGAGCGGGTGAAGCAGCGGATTATTGAGACCATTATTCAGATCAACCGCACGCACACGCTTCCGGCATATGGTCTTTTGCTGGTAGGGCCTGCGGGAACGGGGAAGTCCCAGGTAGCTTATGCGGTGGCACGCATTCTGAAGCTTCCGTGGACAACCCTGGATATGAGCTCCATCAACGATCCGGAGCAGCTGACCGGAAGCTCCCGCATTTATTCCAATGCCAAACCAGGCATTATTCTGGAGGCATTTTCCATGGCAGGGGAGTCCAACCTTGTTTTTATTATCAATGAGCTGGACAAGGCGGCAGCCGGAAAAGGCAATGGCAATCCGGCGGATGTGCTGCTGACGCTTCTCGACAATCTTGGCTTCACGGACAACTATATTGAATGTATGGTTCCGACGGTGGGGGTATATCCGATTGCTACAGCGAACGATAAATCGAAGATCAGCGCACCGCTAATGTCCCGTTTTGCCGTGATTGATATTCCGGACTATACGTGCGAGGAGAAGAAAGTGATCTTTTCGAAGTTCGCGCTTCCGAAGGTTTTAAAGCGTATGGGATTGTATGATCATGAATGTGCGCTGACGCCGGAAGGCCTGGATGAGGTGATTGAGATATACGCAGACACAAGCGGTATCCGGGATCTGGAGCAGGCAGCAGAGCATATTGCGGCAAACGCGCTGTATCAGATTGAAATCAATCAGGTAAAGGAAGTCATTTTTAATGCGGAGCAGGTACGGGAATTGTTGATGTCCTGAAAAGACTGATGTTTCGAAAGGCTTGCCGGCCTGAATTGATTGTTGCTTCAAAAAGTGCTGACGCCTTGAAAATGTGTTGTTTTAAAACGGTTGCGCTCTAAATGTATTGTGATAAAAGGGGCTTGAGTAAGGGAATCGGCAGAATCTTAAGGAAAAAGTCGGTAGCTTTTTATGATACACTATGCTATGATACCTTCAGAAGGCATTTTGAAATGAGCTTGAATGAAAAAAGAAATACAGGAGAGCGGAATGGAAAATACAACATTGGTTATTATGGCTGCCGGAATCGGGAGCCGCTTTGGCGGAGGTGTAAAACAGCTGACGTCATTTGGCCCGTCCGGTGAAATTATTATGGACTATTCCATTTATGATGCGCTGGAGGCTGGCTTTAACAAGGTCGTTTTTGTGATTCGCAAGAACATGTATGAGGATTTTAAACAGATTATCGGGGATCGTATCGCAAAGCAGGTTCCGGTGGCATACGCATTCCAGGAGATG
The DNA here is from genome assembly GCA_948436005.1 of uncultured Lachnospiraceae bacterium. Lineage (GTDB taxonomy): Bacteria > Bacillota > Clostridia > Lachnospirales > Lachnospiraceae > Choladousia. The sequence goes on along the minus strand of CAOJHI010000128.1, from coordinate 4,303 downwards.
GAAGATGTACCGGAGGGCTTTTCTGTCCCATCGGAACGGAAAAAACCGTGGGGCACCGGGCAGGCAATTCTGGCCTGTAAGGGAATTGTAAAAGAACCATTTGCAGTTATTAATGCGGATGATTATTACGGAAAAGATGCGTTCCGGAAGGTTCATGACTATCTGGTACATGCCGGGGAAGCACAGAACGAAGAGTCAGAAAATAACGCGGCACAGAAGAAAGAAGTGCAGGTTAGCGGAACGCACAGTAAAGAAGTACAGAAGGAAATACCACAAAAGCAGGTGTATCAGTTTTGTATGGCCGGTTTTGTACTGGAAAATACACTTTCCGAGCATGGCGGTGTTACAAGAGGGATCTGCCGCATCGGAGAAAACGGGGAGCTTTCCGCGATACGTGAGACGAAAAATATCATAAAGACAGAATCAGGCGCCGCAGTATCTCTGCCGGACGGCACACAGCAGGCACTTGACGCGAAAAGCCTTGTGTCAATGAACTTCTGGGGCTTTACTCCGGATTTTATCGACGAACTGGAGCACGGTTTCGCAAAGTTTCTTTCAGAGCTTGGCGACTGCGCTCTGACGGGAGAATATTTGCTGCCCACGATTGTGGACGGACTGATTCAGGAAAAACGTGTAAAGCTTACTGTTTTACCTTCCGGGGATAAGTGGTTTGGCGTGACCTTTCGGGAGGATGTGCCTTATGTGAAGCAGGCATTTCTGGACCTTGTACAGGAAGGAGTTTACCCGGAAAAGCTGTTTTAGGACAAGCACGGTTGTGATGCGATTCGGATCAGATGGCTGTTTCGGATGGGCAACAAGTCTGTTTCAGAGAGAAAATAAGACTTTACAACAGAAGACATTTCTAGTAAAATAGAAATGTTCCGGGGTATGGCGTAGCTTGGTAGCGCGCTCGGCTGGGGGCCGAGAGGTCGCAGGTTCAAATCCTGTTGCCCCGATTTAAAAAAGTGCCGAATACCTTTTGTTATAAGGTTTTTGGCTTTTTTTGTTTTAAAAAATTGTATGAGTTTTAAAGAATGGGAGGCAGTTATGAGAAAGAAAAAACTGTTTTTTTTAATATTTGGATTATTATACCTCTCTGGTATGCTAGTGACTGCAAAGGAAGAAACAAATGATAGAAAAAATAAATTTATTGAGAGGTATAATGCTATTGTTGTTTTTAATAATTTAGTTGCTGATTTAGACATGAAAACTATTTCATCCGATGAATATACAGAAAATGGCAATCGTTTTTGCCCAAATGGCAATGTGACATATATTTTAGGTGAAGAATCTGATAATATAGACAGGATGTTCATGAGTATGAGTCTTAATACAGATACGTTTCTGTCTATTGGTGAGATAATTGCCGGCTTTTTTGCTTTCGATTCTTCCTTTGGCGAAGGAACAGAATTTGGAGAACTTGCGATTTCTGGATCGGAAATAAATGATTTTGTTGTAGAGTTAATGGACAGAAAATGCTGCAAAAGAAATAATATGCTGTATTCATATTTGTATGATACGGATACAGAAATAGCTGGATTTCTGATATGGGATTTGGATGATTTTAGTGAAACAAAGCCACAGGAAGCAGAAAAATCGGAAGCAGCAGTAAATAATAGTGTTTCACAAATAGATGAAGAATATGGGGTGACAGTGTACGAAAATTCACTTAGCTTTCAATGTATAGCAGGCGTGAATTTGAGAGAGAAACCTTTACAAGATAGTGAAATTCTTGCAACAATTGCGGCTGATAGCATAGTTACGGTGATTGGCAGTACGGAGTACTGGTATAAAATAGAATATAAGGATATGATTGGTTATTCGAATCAAAAATTGTTCAAAGAAGTAAATGACAGTTCTGAGACAAACAATTCCGAAGTCAGTGCATTTGATTTGCAGATTCAAGCGGATGAAACAGAGAAGGCTGATTCAGCGTCTTACTGGAGAGCCCCTACTTTCGGAGAAAAAAATGCGTTGGAGAAAGCGTATAGTTATTTGAAAATAAGTGCATTTTCGTACCTGGAATTGATTGAACAATTAGAATATGAAGGATTTTTACATAGTGAAGCTGTTTATGCAGCAGATCATTGTGGTGCGGATTGGTATGAGCAGGCAGTAAAAAAAGCAAATAGCTATTTAAGCATAACAGCAATGTCAAAAAATAAGTTGATTGAGCAGCTCAAATATAATGGATTTACAGAAGCGCAAGCCGAATATGGGGCGAAGGCGGCCGGCTATTGATTTTAAGTATACTGATGGGCTTTTACAGTAAAAATAGAAAATTAAGCGAGGAATAAGGGAATGAGAATTAAAAGAAAATATAAAATAGGTATCTTTTTACTGTTGTTAATTGCTTTTTCTGGAATTACAAGTATATCAGCATCGGCCTACAGTCAGAAAATTGCAAGCGGAACCTTAAACTTATATTCTTTTGATACTTTTGGAGAGGAAATAGCATTTAAAACTCCTGATTTTGGGTATGTTGTTTTAGATATGAATGTCAGTACATTATATAAAACAGATATTACTTCAAAAGACAGATTTCGTGTTGTTCTTACTGACGAAAATTTTTGGCTGGACGCTGATGGATTTCCAGACTATGACAGTGATACTGAAATCGATAATGTTCTTTTTAAAATTTCTGACGGAAATAGCGGAAATTTGGGGAAATATTGGCAATGTACGGATTATAAAATTCCGGCAGGGAAATATTTATATACAATATCTAATGAAGGTAAAAATGACCTTAAAATAAAATATACCGTTAGATTTTATTCTGATTTTTCAACATCGATATCTTTAAGTAAAAATTCAATAAATTTATTGACTGATCAGTACAAAGTGATTACATACACAAAAGTGCCAAGTGGATCAAGGACAATGATTGCAGCTATAGAAAGCAATAATAAAGCTGTAGCAGAAGGCTACAACGAAGCTGATGGGAAAGGAATCGGAATACTGGCCAAAAAGCCAGGTAGTTGTAAGCTTACAGTAAAACTTTTGAATGGATATTCGACTACAATTAAAGTTACTGTTAAAAACCCGAAAAATGCCAAGTTACAATACAGTAGCTGTGAATTGTACAATGGGGACAGTATAAAAAATACTTTGAAATATACTACCAAAAAGGTAAAATGGTCTACAAGCAACAAAAAGGTTGCAACTGTAAGCCAAAGTGGTAAGATAGTAGCCAAAGGGCCGGGAAAATGTACAATAACAGCCAAGTGTGCAGGTAAAAAATATAAGTGTTCTGTGAAAGTTTTAAACCAGGAACCGAATTTTGGGGCTATATTAGCTGAATATAATACACGAAATAATTATTTTGTTGTTAAAATAAAAAATTACGGAAAAAAACCGTTAATGATTTATTCTTCAGGAGCAAAAGTTGAAGATAAAGATTACAAAAGATTTGATAGAAACGTAAGATTATCGAAGAATATAACTATTAAACCAGGGAAAAAAGCCACTTTGAAATTTTATGTAAACGGCGGGATAACATGGTATAATTATAAGGATTTTACGCTATTATACAAATTTAAATATGATAATAAAACATATAATGGTAAAGTAACCTACACCAATACGATATATAAAAATGGAAAAACCTGGTATAATACCTATTGGAGAACAAAAGAAGCTGTTTGGTATGGAGATGTGATACGTTAATTTAGTAATAGTAGAAGAGGTACCTGTGGAAAATTGCAGGTACCTTGTGTTTCTTCTGTGATGCATAAAATTCCGCTGTTTCGTGGTAGTTGCGATCTACTTTAGTGTCGATAGTTTCAACTTTTGATTTAATATCAGATATATCAGATTTTAGATCTGAAGTGTCGTTTTTCATAATTTTCATCTCTGATAATATAGCTTCTAATAACTCTTTATCTGTCATTGTAGCACGCTCCTTTGGTACAAGAAGTATGGCGTATTTAGAAAGCTATGTCGCCTCCTACAGGGGCATTTTTACCATAATGTTTATTTGTTTAAATCTTATGGCAGACGGAAGTATCGGCTTGCCATATCTAAAGAAATCTTTATAGTTCTTACGGTTTTCTCTTTATACTTCCTCTTTATACTGAAATCATCAAATGACAGCATAACACGCTGAATTTATTATATTGAGGAGGAATATCCTATGTGGCAGTTTTTAAAAGAATACATCAGTGCTCCGGACACGATCGGAGCTATTGCTCCCAGCAGCAGGTATCTGGCGGAGTCCATGATGACTTCTATTGATTTCGATAAAGCGCACTGCATTGTAGAATACGGGGCGGGGACGGGCGTATTTACCAGAGAGGTGGCAGCA
>CAOJHI010000127.1 GCA_948436005.1 uncultured Lachnospiraceae bacterium | reverse complement strand
CGAAAACTGCGCCTCTCCTCCAGAGGTAGCAGGTCCTGTTTGTTAAAGACTGTGATTACCGGCTTCTTATCCGCCCCCAGATCATGCAGCGTCTCATATACCACATGCATCTGCGCCTCCATCTGTGCACTGACAGAATCCACGACATGCACCAGAATATCCGCGCAGCAGACCTCCTCCAGTGTGCTTTTAAATGCGTCTACCAGATGATGCGGCAGCTTGCGGATAAATCCAACCGTATCCGTCAGCAGAATTTCCTGGCTCCCTGACAGCCGGATGCCCCGCGTTGTCGTGTCAAGCGTTGCAAACAGTTTCGCGTCCTCGAGCACATCTTCCCCTGTCAGGGTGCGGAAAATCGCCGATTTCCCGACCGAAGTATATCCTACCAGCGCCACAATTTTCTGCTGCGTTTTTCTCCTTTGGGACCGAATCAGCTCCCTGTGCCGTATCACTTCCTCAAGTTCCCTTTTCAGATGGCTGATTCTGGTTCTGATCAGACGGCGGTCCATTTCCAGCTTTTTTTCGCCAGGCCCCCGCGTACCAATTCCGCCACCAAGCCGCGACAGCGAATTTCCAAGCCCTGCAAGCCTTGCCGCACGGTAACGCAGCTGCGCGAGCTCCACCTGGATTTTCCCTTCCCGCGATACCGCATGGCCCGCAAATATATCAAGAATCAGAAGTGTCCTGTCCATCACCTTGCAGTCAAGCTCCCGCTGCAGATTGTTCAGCTGCGCCGGACTGAGCTCATCATCACAGATAATCCCGGTCGCCTCAGATTCCCACAGAAGCTGACGCACCTCATCTATTTTTCCCTTCCCAATATAAGTCCCCGGATGAATATTTTCCCGGCGCTGAATCACCATACCGGCCACCTCCGCGCCCGCCGTATCCGCAAGCTCTCCCAGCTCACGCACCGACTCCTCCGTATCATCCCCGGCCGCCTGCTGCACCCCAACCAAAATCACACGCTCCCGAAGCTCCTTAAATTCCGTCATCTCCATAAATTTAATCCTTTTCTCCTATAATTTCACACATCCCATTTTCTCACAAAATTCTTTCAAAAACCGTCCCTTAAGAAAATATATCTCAGAGCCCCTCTTTCATCCTTACTCCGCCCCTTCCATTACCCGAAACGGTTTCCAAAAGTCAGCCCCGTGAAGCATACGTATCCCAGGGGTGACTTGTTTGCCCGGAACCCCTGGGATACGTATGCTTCACGGGGCGTCCTCCTTTCCACCCCATTCCCTCAATCACCTGGTAGAAAGAAACGTCCACTCCTTCTGCCCTGCTTCGTCGCCCGGATATTTCTGCACATATTCCTGAGCCTTTGCCTTTGCTGTCCCAAAATCCAGCTTCTTTTCATAAGCTATGATTTCATTGAAATACAGCTCCTGCTTTCCGCCCGTTCCTTCCAGAGCAAGTCCCTGCGCGATATAAGAGAGGGCCGTATCATAATCACCGCTCTCAATCGCACACAGCGCAAGCCCATTGAAGGAATCTGCATCTGCGCCAAACTCTGACTGTATCTGCTGATAGACTGCCCGTGCATGTTCGTAATCTTCCATCTTCAGATATACCTTTCCAATCAGGTTCATAGCCGGCTGATACTTTTCCTCCACCGGGCCGATCAGCTGACTTTGCGCCTCCTCATAATTTTCCAGATAATAATGGATGCGTCCACGGTTATAATAGTGTTGCAGATCCCCGCCCGGAATATTCAATGCAGACTGCAAATATGCTGCGCCAAGCCCTGACAGACTGCGGCTGCGGTAGCACTCGTAAATATTCAGATACAGATCATAGTCCTCCGGGCTCAGTTTGACCGCAGCGTCAAAATCCTTTTTCGCTTCCTCCTGATTCCCCTCATAAAGATAGCTGGCGCCGCGCAAAAAGTATGCGTCTGCATTGCCCTTTGTTGCTTCCAGCAAAATATCGTCGCACGTCGCGATTGTGTCTTCATATTTTTCTGCCCGGTACTGCACTGTCGCGAGGTACAGCCGGATATCCTGGACATTCTCTTTCATCCGGTTATCCGTATATTCAATCGCTGTCCGAAACGACGCCTCTGCCTCCTCATACTTTGCCAGCCCCATATATGCCATCCCGAGTCCGCGATAAGCCACTACCTTCTGCTCACCCTCCTGCACTGCTTCCTGGAAAAACTGCTGTGCCTGCTGATAATCTCTTTCCTCCAATGCACTGTTTCCCTGAACCGTTTTATTCCCTGCTCCGCTTCCCATTCCGCAGCCGCCAAGAAACAACACGGTCATCAATACCAACCCTGCGCAAAATACGCTTCGGCTGCCTGTCCGCGCATACCTTTCTTCTTTTTCACTTTTATCCGCTTGCTTCATAGCTCTGTCTTTTTTTATTTTTTGTATTCCCTGTCTTTCCCTTTCAGTCCTGTTTTGCATTCCCCTTTTTCACATACCCTTCCTGGCTCCTCGCCTTTCTTCTATATTTCTTTTCTATATTTCTTTTTATACTTTTTTCTATATGTCTCTTCTATCCTTCTGTTTCATTTCTCTTCATCATATCATAATCCCGCTTATTCGTAAATCAGTTCTCCATCCCCATTTCCGTATGATGAACCTTTTCTTCACCTCTGTTTTTCGCCTAATTCGCAGAGTGCGGACCATGCACTTCCATAATTCGTTTCTGCTTATAAATATAATAACAGATCATTGCCACAGCAGTCACAGTCCATGTGATCGGATAGCATGCGATCAGCTCTGCCAGACTTCCCTGCGGCACGATCACCATTACCCACACAATACGCAGCAGACAGACGCCCGTGATGGTCAGCAGCGTTGTTACCAGAACACTGCCCTGTGCGCGCAATGAACCGGAATAAATCTCAATAAATGCAAAAATCCAGTACGTCGGCGAAATAATTCCTACCATCTGCATACCGATTGCAATCACGTCTGTATCCGAACTGAATATACGGAACAGCTGGCCGCCAAACACGGTAATTAGAACGCTCAGTCCCATCATCGAACCAAGCGTCATAAGCAGACACTCCCTGGTTCCCTTTCGCACACGGTTCCATTTTCCCGCACCGAAATTCTGGCCGACAAAGGTCGTGGCAGCAATTCCGAACGCTCCGTTGATCATCCAGACGATGCTGTCAATCTTTTCAAACGCCGTCCAGGCCGCCATTGTATCCACACCGAAATTATTCAGCGCCGTCTGTACAATGACATTGGAAATACTGTACATGCTCGACTGAATTCCGGTCGGCAGACCAATCGTCAGCATCATGATCAGAATATCCTTCCGGAAGCGGATTTTTCCCGGATCCAGCTTCATCTCCGGCGTTCGCCGCATCAGCGTCCACGTTACCAGAACCGCGCTGACGGCCTGTGAAAACAGAGTTGCCGCGGCCGCCCCCATAACGCCCAGGTCGAACACCAGAACCAGAACCAAATCCAGCACAATATTGATGCCGCAGCAGATCATCAGATAATACAGCGGACGTCTCGAATCTCCGATTGCCCGCAGAATTGCCGAGCCCATATTATAGATCAGCACAAACACCAGACCTGAAAAATAAATGCGCAGATACAGCAGGGAATCCGCCAGAAGCTCCTTCGGCGTATTCATCATTTCCAGAAGTCCCGGTGCCACAAACACGCCTGCAATTCCCACTGCAATACCGAAAACAAGCGCAAATGCATACGCCGTATGCAAAGCCTTTTCCAGCTTCTCGCGGTTTCCCGCTCCAAAATACTGCGAAATAATAACGGTCGCCCCCGCAGACAGACCGGTAAAAAATCCCACCACCAGGTTAATAATCTGCCCGGAGGAGCCCCCTACGCTGGAAAGCGCCTCCTTCCCCGCAAAACGGCCGACCACCACCGCATCTACGGTATTATAAAGCTGCTGAAAAAATGTCCCGATCAGAATCGGAACAAAAAAGATCAAAATCTGTTTCCAGATCACTCCCTCTGTGATTCGGTTTCCCGTCTGTTCTTTTCCACCTGTTTTTTGCATTTTTTGTTCCCCGTTTTCTTCCAAACTCTCTTCCCGTTTTTGCACGCAAAAAATGCCGCGCTTGTCCATTCACATCAGGCTATCACACAGAGGGATATTTTGCAAGAAAAAAGAAATTTTCAAATGTTTTAAAACGAACGCTACCTGGTGAAGGGTACAAAAACGGGGTTCCGAGGCAAACAAGTCACCCCTTATTTTGTACCCTTCACCAGGTAGCTGGCTTTGAAAAAAGATTTACAATTCTTTTAAAAGACAAATATAAAATTATTATTAGATATTTTCATCATCCCCAAATCTCTTCGGTTGCCCTGCGTATTACATCAATTCCGAGAAAATAAGGTTCCACTATGCTTCCCTGATACCAGACTCTTATAAAATCTCCCGGACTGCAGAGATTTGGCACATGCGAAATATATTCGCCTGATTCATTTTTCAGATATTCTCCTGATTCATTCATATCATAAATAGTATATGCATATGGCACATCTTTGAATTCTACTGTCCAGTCCTTTCCTTCCGTGTCCTGCAGCTTTACCATCGCATCTGTTTTTAATTCTACCGTCCCTTCAAAAAACTTTTCTTCCAGTTCCGGTTCTCCGTTTTCTGTCAGCTTTATAATGCTGGTTACATTGCCTCCCTGATATGTAATCCTCAGCTTATCTCCCGGGCCAAATTCATAAGGCGTCTTCTCTGCCCCGCCAAAATAAAATTCATAAAATCCGCCCTCTTCTGACCAGAAATACATGATATCATCGTCTTTTTGGATATTTCCGCCAGCAAAAATACCGGTCAGTGTTCCTGATGCATCCTCCGGAAGAATTTTTCTTTCCACAGCTTCCACTGCATTGTTCTCAATCTCTTCTGCATCTTTCATTACGATATGATCTGCAATCCATTCGGTATCCCAGTACATATGGCTGCGTTCTCCTGCTTTCATTGCATCTGCATCAGGACTATACTCCACGCCGCACAACAGATAATATCCGTCTTCTTTTGAACCAATTATACGATCTGTTCCAAAAATATTTCCATAAAAACTATCTTTTACAAAATAAATACCAAAGATATACCCGCCGGTTCTCCTTGCGATACCCGGTGCATAATCCCCACCTTCCCCGTCCTTTCTCCAGAATCCCACATACCCGTCTGAGCTGGTAACATCATAACGCCCTTTCCAGGATGATGGCAGAGTGATTTTAAACTCTTTAGATTCGTAAACGATATTTCCCTGCTCATCGTATGTCTCTGAACTGTCCGTCTTTAAGCTGCCCGTTTCTGTCTCCGGCAATACAATGTCCACTATCTCTTCTGTTTCCATTGCCTGTGTAAAAGTCTCCTTCTCATCAGGTTTCTCCTGCTGCGATTTCTGGCTGTTTCCTTCCTGCACATTCGTCGGCTCCTGTTTTTTTGTACAGCCAGTTCCCAGAATCAACACCATACTGATCAAAATACCTGCGACGATCCATTTTCTTTTCACACTCATATCGCCCTCTTCATTCATGTTGCGTCTTTGCTTCTCTTACCAAAAGTTCCCACACTCCCTTTTTATTATATCATTCTTTCGTACTATTCAAAATATGTTCTATATTTATAAAAAAAGCGACCAACCTTTTATGACCAGCCGCTTTCATTTATACTTTCTTACCCATTATAAAGATGTTTCTACTGTCGAAAGTAACGTATCTGTCAGTTAATTCTCTACTGCTTTTTCCTTGCAATATACAAATCATCGCCCCGTTTTATTCATAGTATACTGCAACACGTTCTTTCAGTTTTTCAAACAGCGGATAATACACTTTTATGATATTTTGAAACATTTCCGCCGCAAAAGTACCGTCATAATCATGCGCCAGCTGGTTTCTTACCCGGAGCATCCGCATCCACTCATCATTGTCAATAATTCCATTCATAAAAGCCTGCTTCAGTGTCTCCCGTGGCGATCCGACTGCAAAATCAAGAATCTCCATCTCCTTTATCAAGATATCCTTCATCACCTTCCATGAAATATCAAAGGTAAGACTGAAATTCAAAACCGTTCCCTACAGCACAAAATCTGCATCCGGATCAGCATTTACGCTTTTACTTAGGTTTTGCAGACTTTTACAGAATGAATGGTATCGGTTAATATATTTGCTTTCCATATTTTTTTATATCCTCACATCCATAAACCACAAAGTCTATATCGCTCGTCGGACCTGCTGTGCCTGTCGCAAAGGAGCCAAACAGCTCCAATCGTTTTACGCCATATGCTTTACATATGACCGCCACTTAATCAATCACTTCTGCAACCGGCATTACGCTGTCTGTCATCTTTTTTTGAATTATTTCCAATTCTTCCTCTGTTACATCAAACAGCTGTTTCAGCAGTTCAGGTTCAGCGCCCTTTTCCAACGCATGCCGTATCAGTTCACTTCGGCCCCGGTTTATTCCTTCTTTTATTCCTTCTCGTAAACCTTCTTCACGGCTTGCTTCGCGTTCCTGACGTATATGCCTTTCCTGATCGTATTCATAGATACTCACCTTTATCGCCTCCGCTCTGTTTTTGCTGAGAAATTCTGCAAGAATCCCTTCCTCAATGCATTCCGATACTGCCTTTGTGATCGCCATCTCTTTTGTGCATTTCCGAACCCTCGCCGTATACTCTGCATATTCGGAAAGTGTTTTGCAGGCCTCCAGCAGCTCTTCATTATAACCAGGGTTAATATTCAGAATGAAATCCCCTGCTTTTCTGCGAATTGAAAGCATTGAGATTTCTGAATATTTGATGGGCCACTGAATGGATATCAGATGCGGAAAACACCGCTGAAGAATTTAGAAATATAATGCTTTGTAAATATTTTAACACAACAACCGGCCTGATTCTATCTCTTTTTTACACATTCCAGTCCAATATTTTTACAAATTTCAGATCCCTGAAATAATAAATTGATCCCCGAAAACACTCTATCTTAAAGCGCCTCCACATCAATTCCCTTAAGCAGCTCATTTTTATGTATCTGCGCCCCATTTTCATCGAACAGATACACCCGGTACAGAAGCACGCACATCTTTTCACCAATCTCCACATGACGCCGTTCCAGTGACCGGTTCGTTGTCAGACGAACGCCGTTTACACAAAGCGTCAGTTCCAGATAGCTTCCGCGAAATACAATGTTTTCAATGATGCCTTCTTCCACGGCATTTTTCATCTTTGCAAACTTCTGGTTATCGCTTTTAAAGGCTTCAACAAATTCGGGGCGGACAATCACCTTTTTTCCGTTTGGGATTTCCTCATACCCTTTGAAGCCTGAAAGACTTTCCAAAATTACCGAAGTTCCGATAAACTGTGCCACAAACGGCGTCTTGGGATTTTTGTAAATGTCAATCGGGCTTCCGATCTGCTCGAGTTTTCCTTCATTGATGATCAGGATATCGTCTGCAACCTCAACCGCCTCTTCCTGGTCATGTGTAACAAAAATACTGGTAATGCCGACTTTTTCAATCATTTCCTTTAACCATCTGCGCAGCTCCTTGCGGACTTTTGCATCAATCGCCGCAAACGGCTCATCCAGAAGCAATAGCTGCGGATTGGGCGCAATCGCCCTTGCGAATGCCACTCTCTGGCGCTGCCCTCCGGAGAGCTGATTCGGATATCTTTTTTCCAGCCCTTCCAGGCCAATCAGGGAAATCATCTCCTGCACCCGTTCGCGGATTTTCTGTTTCTCCATTTTCTGGACCTTCAGTCCAAACGCAATATTCTCATACACTGTCATGTAACGGAACAGTGCATAATTCTGGAATACAAAACCAATGCCCCGTTCGCTCGCAGGGACGTCGTTTACTACGTTTCCTTCTATCATAACATCCCCGCTATCCTGCTGTTCCAAGCCTGCAAGGATTCTTAAAATCGTCGTCTTTCCGCTTCCGCTTGGCCCCAGCAATGCGGCCAGCTTCCCCTTTTCAATGCCAAAGCTGATATTTTTTGCAGCTTCATAATCTCCGAATTTTTTATTTATATTTTTCAATTCAACGTACATGACATTCTCCTGCTCTTCTTTTACCGATTGTTACGTTTTCCACGATATTCCACAACATTCTTCAGAATCAGCATCACCAGCGCCATTCCCACCAGTAGCGAAGAAACGGCAAACGCCTGCGTAATGGAGTCCGCACTTCCCGCCATATAGAGCGCGTCGATTTCGAGCGGAAGCGTAAAGGTTTTTCCTCTCGCCTTAGACACTGCGTAGACTGCGCCAAATTCCCCGAATGCCCTTGCTGCGCAGAGAATCATCCCGTAAAGCAGCCCCCATCTGATATGAGGAAACGTAATTTTCCGGAAAATTATGAAACCGGAAGCGCCCATCATTGCAGCTGCCTCCTCTTCCGCCCTTCCCTGCGCATACAGAACCGGAATAATTTCCCTGGAAATAAACGGAAAGGTGACAAATATTGTGGCAAGCACAACACCAGGAACAGAAAACACAAGCGCAAGATCTGTTCCAAAAACCTCATTGATTCCGTCAATCACAGGCTTGGCCCATCCGCTTCGCCCGAATGTCATAATGAAAGCAAGCCCGGCAATGACCGGGGAAATGGAAAAAGGAATGTCAATCAGCGCAGAAAGTACATTTTTTCCCCGGAAATCAAATTTTGTCACAACCCACGAGGCAACAAGTCCAAATACCGTATTGACAGCTACCGCGATCACGGTGGCAATCAGAGTCACTTTCAGGGCCGACAGGGTATTTTCTGCTGCAAGCGCTGCCTGGTACGACTGCAGCCCGTCCGCCAGCGCCCGGACAATCACTTCAATCAACGGCAGCACAAGCATCAGCAGAAAAAACAGAGCGCTGATGCCAATCAAAATCCATTTTACAATCTTCTCACTGGTCTTTTTCATAAAATCTCCCTATTTATTCTTCTGCGGGTACATATCTCTCACTTTTTCCTGCGAATGCATATTTCATACTTCCCCCCTTGGGTACATATCTCCTGCTTCTCCTGCAAATACATATTTCTTGCTTCCCCCGCGTCTACATATTCCCCACTTCTCCTTCAAATACATATCTCCCGCCATTCCCCGGCAGATACTTTATACATTCGTCCGACGGCTCGCAATATACTGAATAAAGTTAATGGCAAACAGCATCAAAAACGACAGGATAAGAAGTACCAGAGCAATTGCCGCAGCGCCCTCGTAGTCCACATTGCCGGAATTCAGCTTCTGCATAATCACGTACGAGACTACCTGTGTTCCGTTTTTTTCACTGTTTCCTGATATGTAAATCACACTGCCATATTCCCCGATTCCCCGCGCCAGTGCCAGACCAAACCCGGTCAGAAGCGCCGGTCGGATTTCCGGGAAGACTACTTTTCGGAAAATGGTAAAACGTGACGCGCCGAGCATCACTGCTGCTTCCTCATAGGACGCAGGCAGC
>CAOJHI010000126.1 GCA_948436005.1 uncultured Lachnospiraceae bacterium | reverse complement strand
GCAAGCGGAAGATTTTCCTCGTCAATTCTCGCCGCATACCATACCTCAATACGCTCGCCAATTTCCAGACGTGTATTTGCCGCAAACGAGATGGTATACAGATTATAAGAGATCTCTGTACTTTCTGTATTTTTGCTGCTGCCACTCAGCACGATATCCGCAAAGGCATGTCCGGTTCCCATTCCGATTCCGTCATTGTCAGCCTTAACTGTCACCATGTCCCCGCCATAATCCGGGATATCTTCGAATGTATCGGAAAGTGCAACCGTATATGCCGGAACATCCGGTTTCGGATTTCCATCCTTGTCGTACCATACCACGTGAATCCCGGCAGCTACATCCGGATCATCTGCGCCGTCACCTGTTCCGGCAATGCCTGCTGCACCGTCCAGGCCGCACGCTGTGATATACTGCGGAATCTTATCGAAAATCACCGGTTCCAGAAGCGCTCCCTGCATGCCAACCGCTGCATTTGACGCCGGCACATTCGATATGCTAGTTTTAAACCATACCGTATCTCCCGGCCGGTAGCCCAGCTGCTGCTTTGCCGCCGCATCATACGGAGTCTGTGCCTGGGTCTCCTCCTCAAAAATCTGCGTATGAAGATTCAGTACCGGACGCTCCAGCGCTGCCTTAGCCCCAACGCTTCCTGTTCCCAGAAGCTTTGATACTGCCTGGAACTCCCTGTCCTCGGCCACATCTGCTGCGTTATCTCCGATCAGAGAATTCGCCACCATTTCGTGATGTTTATGTTTCAGCACAACATCGGCGCTGATCAGAATATCAAAACGGTCTGCAATAACCTTTGTCTGGCGTTCTGCATCTGTTCTGATATCCCGGTAGCGTGCAAGTCCGTGGAAGGTAAACTCATCTCCCTTGGATGCAAACACAATCCGGTTCCCGTCTGTCCCGTATGCCGGTACATCATAATAAGTCCATCGGATCTTTACTGCATCCTTCAGAAGACGGCATCCTGCATCCTTCTGCTCCTGCGTTAGTTCCTTTGCATCTGCCACAATCCGGCTGCAGGTCGTACCATCCGCCAGCGTAACCTCTTTGTCCTCCAGCCAGATTTCATTCTTTATTTCATCTTCTGTGTAGCTTCCTGTTTTGGTGCCAATATCTCCAAAAAAGCCATATTCCACTTTAATCGGTCTTGCGGCTGATGCATCCATATTTGCCGGATAGGTAAACTCCGGTTTTTCTGTAAGATCAAAACCTTTAAACCATTTTGCTCCTGCTTTTGACAGGAAAGCCAGCGTATAAACAGCCTCATCAAGCGTATGCAGCGCGTCATTTTCTGCGTTCGCTCCATCTGCGCCTGTCACCTTTATTGTCATTGGCTGGCTGTCGTACTGATGCGCAGGATTATCATAAGCTGCCGCAACTGCAAGATTCCGGCTGTCATAAAACGTGACACTGCTGCGGATATCTGACAGATACGTCTGCTCTCCCGTTCTTCCCCAGTAGCTGCCGACATAACGGTAATAATCCGCATTCTGCGACGTCGTATACCGGTAGGAAGATGACGCACCGCCGTTATTTCTGGCATTTCCGTTGATCTTATAGTCTGAATACGTATGAATCGGCTGCGCCGCTGCATAGTAACGCGCTTCGCCCGTCTTTTTGCCCTCCGACGGGTCCAGCTCATCCGTAAGCTGCGTCAGCACAATAATCTCAAGCCGCTCCCCTTTATCAAAAGAATTCGACGCAACGGATGCATCCATGTCCGTACCGCGTTCCTCGAGCGTACCGATGACCAGATCAATCCGTTTGTAATTTGTCTTTTCGCCAATGAATTCCGGAACTTCCGGTTCTTCCGGCAAAATATCTCCTCCCGGAGCCGGGGCCTGTTCTTCTTCCAGAGAATACAGCTTGTCGCGTTCCATCACAACCGACTGAGTCTGTCCTTTTGCGATTGCGGTTGCAGTGATATCCTCATCTTTGATGTCCAGCTTGTCCGGCCTGTTTCCGATCTTCCATCCAAGAATTCTCTGTCCGTCCGGAACCGTAAAGCGAAGCTCAGGCCGGTAAATCGGCAGGGCACTGTCATCTGCCGCGCCTATTGTCAGATGGTATTCAATATAATCATTCGGCAAAAGGTGCGCTGCATCGACTGCCAACTTTTGATTATTGCCGTCAGCATCCAGATCAACATCGTATGCAAACGAAGAAAGTGTATCAGAAAGAGCTGTTTCCCTCGTCATGCCGACATACATGTTTCCTACAAGGTTTTTGATCTGATAATAATCTTCTGTCGTCGTGCCGCTAAGATCTCCCTGGTAATTCTCCGCATTTACATCTGAAGATGTAAATGCTACTTCCAGATAATTCCGGTACCAGGAATCCTCCCAATAATCAGAACCTGCTGTATACAAAACTGTCGGTCTTGATTTCAGGGTCCATTCATCCTTTTTCATGTCTTCCTTCGTGCGGTCTACATACACGCCATCGTAACTGTAGGCCGGAAGGTTCGCTTTTGTGGCGCTTAAATATTCTCCTCCGTCAAGTCCGTCGTCCTTCGGGGATACGGCACGCAGATCCATGGTAAACGAATGCACAAATTCTTTTACATATAAGTCGCCCGCATCCTGGTTGCTGACCGTATAGGTCTGGAGTTCCTCAATATGATCGATCAGGAACTGATTCACATTAAACACATATCTGTTTTTTGCAGTATCCTTTGTCATATATTTCGCATACGTGCCGCCGGTTTTCAGGTTTTCCAGGCTCATGGCAAGCGTATGGCTTCCTCCGGAACCATATTTCAGCGTCAGCGTATGGAGATTATACCAGGTTCCCTCAATGAACTCTTCCGGAATATAAATATGTTTCAGACGATAGCTGGCATTCATCGTATTGGTCGCTACCGCTTTGCTGATGCGGGCCGACTTTCCGGTTGAAGTGTTTGTATCCGCACGGTTCCAGATTTTCACCTCAAACGGCGCTGCGGTGGCCTCATGATTATCTGCCTTATAATCCCAGATATAGCCGCCCGGAACCGCGTCAATCAGATGTCCTGCCTGAAACGGAAGGCGGTACCCCATCATGTAACCATCGTCTTTCTGCGAATAATAGGCGCTCTCCACGCTCTCCATATAGGAAGCAGCTTCCAGGTTGTTGTAAGCATCCTTTGGCACCGTATTATTGGCAGGTCTCACAATATAAACACCACCGCCCACAAACATATCGCAGTCTGTATTTGCTCCCTGGCTCTTCCAGGTCTTCAGTTCATCCTTCCGGTCCCCCAGCTCTGATGCATAGTCACCATGTCCGTAAATATTTTTCAGGTGAACGGAATAGCTGTAAACAAACTCATCCTCACCCAGAACAACGCTGCCTTTCTCAGGTGGCGTCTCACTGCCGCCCTCCGGAGGTGTCCCGCTATCTTCTGTCGGCGGTGTTTCGCCGCCCTCCGGTGTGTCGGTGTCTTCTCCCGTTTTCGGATAAACAACCGGAATATGGTAAAAACCGGCATGGCTTCCCGTCGCTTTCTGAAGCTCATCTTTTGTAATCGTTACAAGGTCTGCTTTGTCCGACAAAATCGTGGTGGTATAGGTCTCTGTCTCTCCCTCATCACGCGTCACTTTCTTTTTCGTGATCTCCACATAGTCAAGATACTCATAAAGCTGCGGAGACAGGTAAATATCCTGCGTCAGGAAACCATAATATTTCATCTCACTGTCCGGGCGGATTGCCGGCAGTGTATCCTTCAGAATTACCGTATCCGTATGTGCATGTTTGTTGGTCCAGTCAAAGTAATCCTGGTACACCCAGTTAGAGCCTGAGCCGTTCAGATAATCATGCGCAGCGCCCTGAATACCCTGATAAAAGCCGACTGCAAATTCATTGTATGTTCCAAAGGTGACGCTGTTGTCCCCTGTCTGGTTCGGGTTTGTATGAACGCCCTTTAATACTGCATTATTTTCTTTATAAACGCTCACCTTTGTGGAGGACTGAAGGCCTCTTGCGTCATACTCAGCCCAATCACTGTGCCAGTACCAGCCGCTGTACCACCAGTACTGATAATAATTGTGGAAAGACCATTCTGAGCGGGCCGTCGTCGCTCCCGTCTGATTTCTGACCTTGGAAACTGCTTTCACACCGTCCCTCGTGCTTCCGCCCACCTCAAGGTCAGCTGTCACAGATGCTGTATAATTTCCAGCTTTATAGAATCTTCCTGTGACCTCAAACATATACATGGTCTTCTGGTCATTCGCATGATACCAAACACCATAATCCGGTTCTAACGCATTTGTTCCGTCATCTCCGTGTTCATTGATGACAAGCTCCACTTCAACCTTTGTCACCGGATTTTCTGCCGTATAGTCAGCGTCTGGGCTTTTGTAATACTCTGCCACAGTAGTGCCCGCATCGCCTGCATCACCCTCTTCGGCTTCTGCTCCGCCTTCCACAAGATCCACGCGGAAATATTTTCTCCCATCCGCCGTGTTGGCCACAGAATTATCCTGCCACTCATCCGGCAAAATGGTCTGCACGGTGCCGTCCGCTCTCGTGACCCGGATCGACCGGATATAATCTCTGGCCCTCGGATCAATCTTCAGATAGTAGGCATCAAATGCATTCGACGGAAGCGTCATATGCAGCGCCACCTTAGCCGCTGTATTCAATGACTCCGTGTACACATAGCTCATATCCTGGTGTTCCTGACTGTAGACGCCCCGCACAGGCATAGCCGGATACGTCCGCCCCACATTCCGGTACTGCCGGAAATCTATCATATAAGAGCCGAGCGCCTTGTACCCGATATCAAGCTCTGAGTTATCATCCCAGTATGGTGTATCGCTGCCATACGGCCGGTGTATTTTGACATGCTCCCACGCAGTGCTCACACGTTCAAAACGGTTTGGCGACGTCTCAGTCGTATACCCGGCTGCAATCGTTGTATCAAAATACATTTTGCTGACATAAGCATTCGCCCGGTCAATCGTCTTGATTGCAAATGCCGGCACCTCGCGCAGCCCGTCAAGGTAATTGATGCCGTCGATTACCATGGTATTTGTGGTACCAAACACTGAGTCAGAAAAACCGTGAAATCTGATCCACAGATCGTCTGTCTTCCCGCTGACCTCAAATTTCTTTCCCGTAATCAGGACAGAACGCAGGTTGTGAATTCCGCACCATGCAATCAGGTCCGCCTCCGCAAGCGCAATATCCCCGCTTCCGCTTCCAAACGATGCTGTCCCGTTTTCCAGAACAAATTCGCCCGATGTCGCTCCCTCTGCTTTTGTATAGATAAATTTCTTTCCTGCCGAATCGTCCGCATCACAAAACGTAATCGACCCGATCTCCTCAAACTGCTCCAGAAGTGCGCGGCTGATCTCAAGACCCGTTGTATGGAAACCTGTATTTGCCTCTGTTCCTGCTGAGCTGTCGTTGATCGGAAGCGTAACCCTCAGGTCCACATCATCCAGCACCGATACGCCCGTATTCTCCACATTTACGTGATACGTAAAATCTCTGTCATACGGAACGGCCAGAGACATCAGATTCTGATCTGTATTTGCCGTATAGGAAGAGCTTACGGATTTATTGTTTGCAAAGTATTCGATATCACCGTGTACAGAAAGCACAGGCCGGTCAACATGCAGCCTGTTTGTCAGCACGGTTGTACAGTTTTTCATGGTTTCATTTTCCGGTGCAAAAGTCAGCTTTGCATCCAGGTCATCAAACCAGTCTGTCTTTCCGTCCAGGCGAATTGTCATACTGCCTGCTTTATTCCCATAAAATTCATCGCAGACAAGTACAATGGAACGAATCATTGTAAGCTTCACAGGATTGCCGTCTGCATCCACAAGCGCACTTTTTTCAACCGTAAATGTGCCGTCCGCTTCCGGGACAACCGCTGAAGCCGGAATCACCGCATCCGGATTATCGGAATCAGGCGAATGATTCCAGTCATAGATATGGATAGCCTTGATATCTGCCACCGTTTTATCTGCTGTCTTAAAACCGGAGAGTAAAATACGCTCCGTGTCAAAGCCTTTGACAAGCGGTTTGCTGTCATCCCCTGATTTATTCGCAACTGCCGGAAGATCAATCCGAATCTTCATCTCCCCGACAGAAGCCACGGCCTTATTGGCCAGTTCAAACTCATATCCAGTATGCTCCTGCTTGTTCGGAACTTTCAGGGCATTCACTTTCTGCTGCGCCTGCGTACTGTTCGCTGTATTGACCGCAGACTTTGTATCATCCTGATAGCTGTATCCGGTCAGTACAGGCTGAATGGACGTAACATTCATCACAGCCTCGTCCTTTGACACTCTGTTCAGATCAGCATTTTCATAATCAGTCGAAAATACGCCGACTGGTTTCTGCGTTTTTACTACATTTACCTGGCCATCCACGGTAATGCAACGGTCAGGAGAAATCTTCGTTTCCTCTGTAAAAGATTTGAACACTACTTTGAAATCATGCAGCGCACCATACTCCTCCCACAATTCAGAGGAAAATACCAGATCATCCGACGCTGCCACCGCAGCAGCCAGCAAAGCTGCAAACCGGTCGCCGTCAATCACAACCTTTTCGCCAAACAGGGTCTGGAACGTAATACTCTCAGGTACACTGTCTGCAAGCAAACCTGCCGACAACACAACATGCTCCACAAGCAGTCCTTCCGGTTCGTCAATCGTTCCCTGCGCCAGCGCACCGGATTCAAACACACCCGGAATCAATGTGGAAATACTTTCATTGTACAGCCTGTAACGGAAACCGACTCCCTGCGTATTAACCGGAACAGACAGAGGATCATTGTATATCAGAGTTCCGTCTTCGCTGTGGAAAACATCCGTCACAACCGTCGGCGTCGCCGCTGCTGCCGTAATTTTCACCGGAATTGTCGGCAGATTGTGCCCTGTTTTTAAGTAATCCCCTTCATTCGGAAGCCAGGTCCAGTTTTCATAATAAGTATCCAGATTATTCGTGTACGTACGGCTTTCATTTGCCAGTCCGGTCACAATAATCTCCCCGTCAAATGCAGTATTTGCGTTGATCCGGTTCTTGAAACGGATTCTGACACGGTTCGTAAAAGTACACGACTGTGTCTTTGACGTATTTGCCGCAATGTAGTCCTTTACCGGCTGAGCATCCATAGACCATGCAGTACAGGTTGATGTCGTGCGGGCTGCATCCGGAGAAAATGCACCGAGCGGTACGAATTCTGTCGTCTTTTTCCCCTGCGCATCCGTAATCGTAAATTCAAATTCTGCTGTGCCATTTTCCTGGAACCAGTCTGTAAATACAGCGTCTTCACCGTCCGCATGATTCATTAATACAGAAACGCCGTCATAAATAAAATGCTGGTCAAGCGCTTCCGTTGCAGAAAAATTAAATACTGGCACATTACTCGTATTTCCAAAACCGCTCAGATGGTGATCAACCTTGGAGCCAATCGCCACGGTCTTTTCTCTGATTTTGCTTCCGTCATCGCCGAGAAGATAGTGATTGTGCGTTGCCCCGATCTCGGGCGGCACAAATCCATTTGTTGTATCTGTCGCAAACTTTGTCCAGCCATAGTTTGCACCAAACTTTACATTGGCGAGAAGCTGGGCAGAAATAATCGTCTCCTGCGTATCTGTTCCGAGCGGAATTGCAAAATAATATTCCCGCTTTTCATTCATATGAATCGGATGCTCTCCCGTTGGAAACGATACACGGCAGTCTGATGTAAAATGGTACGGAAGCGGATCAAGCTTCTGTCCCTCATCATTTACAATATTATCAAAAGAAGTCAGATTCCACTTTGCCAGTGTCTCCGCCGAAATGCCGGTCACATCATAAATCAGGGCTCCGCCATTCCCCGGAATGCCAATATATGACTCCTCTTTTGCCAGATCTGAATAATCTGTATTTTCGGTCGGCTCACCGTCCGCATTGTAACGCCAGCGCATGAGGTCCTCTGTACGAACCCCCCAGCCTGTCGAGTCATCCTCCCAGGAAGGAAGCTTCACACTGAGCGGGTCAACCTCCTTGATGTGGCTGGCATCATCCGTTGAAGTATTCTCCACAGTCGCCTTATATACAAGATAATTATACCTGTCCCATTTTACATTTTTCGGTGTGACTGCCTTAATCGCAGGGTTCCACTGCAGATTCGAACAGATCAGATGATAAATATATTCATCCTTGGCACCTGGTTCAAAATAATAGGAATTCCCTTCTTTTCCATTGGCATCCACATAAGTATCATATCCGCCTCCAAGCCAGATGGTCATCTCCGTATTCTCAGGAATTTTCCCGACCAGGAAAATCTGAGCTCTTAATGTGATAGATTTTGCATCCGTGATACTGATATCACTCGCATGGAACCGGTTGTTTCCATAGTATATCGTGTCGCTGTCCAGATCTTCTTCCCAACCCTCCGGCGGTGAAATCTTGGCTGCCACATACATTGCATCCGGACTATTTTCCGGAAGCTGATCGCTCGGCACATCCAGCACATTGTGCGTAATCCGCAGGGCTCCGCTATCATCATAATACAGATATGGAAGGTCCATCTCAAAAAACATGCCCCGGCCTTCGCCCGAACCAAGCTGAGACGATGCCGTCAAATCAAGCGTAACTGCATTGAGTTCACCGTGCCCCAGCAACGCCTGATTGCGTACAGGGTTTCCGTTTACGTCCGTAACAACCGTACCGCCGTTAATATAAGAATAATAAAAGTTTACCGGATGCTCTTCAATGGCTCTGCTGCTGTCCTCCGGGCCGGAAGCATACGCCATCTCCTCCATACTCTCAACCATCAGATCCGCACCTGAAAGATCAGGCACTTCTGAATCCGGTGTCTCTGTCTCAAAACCGCTTTCGGGTTCTGCCTCATCCGGTTCAATCAAAATCTCCTCCACCTCGCTGATTACAAGGTCATCCCCGCCCTGGATGTCTCCATCCACAACAACATCTATTTGATCACCGGACGGCTCAACAATCAGCGTATCCTCTTCCCCGGATGCAGATATCCCTTCACTGATCTGCACCTCTTCGATCTGTTCGGTTATAATCGATGTCTCAGCAGTTACTGGCAGCACCGGAACTGCGGTCTGCGTCATGAACAAGGAAACTGCCAAAAGCACTTCTATGCCTCTGTCAAATCTTGTCCACCATTTCTTCTTCATTTTTTTCTCCCCCTCTTGTATCCTTTCGTTTTCGTAGAATATGTCAAAATTCAGTCGTTATTTTATACTTCCCATATTAATTCGACGTATTTTTAGCCAACTTATATCGTACCATTTCATCCCCTTTTTTTCAATACTACGGCCGATATTTTTGCATATTTATACGGCTTCTCCGCACAAAAAACTGCCGCCCGGTTAATGGTCACTAACCGGACGACAGTCATTAGGAGTTTTTAATGAAAAACATGTATCTTAAGTGAAACTAAATGAAAAACCTGGATTAGAACTGAG
>CAOJHI010000125.1 GCA_948436005.1 uncultured Lachnospiraceae bacterium | reverse complement strand
GCTTTCGTCGTTTCGTCCAGGATGCAGGGAAAAGAGCCGAGCCGGAGTGTTCCTCCGATCTCTTCCACACCGTTCTGGTCAGGGAGCAGCGCGATCACCGGATGCGGCGTCTGGGGGTCCAGCTCAATGCTGTGCGCTTTTTCCAGTCCCGCTGCATTTCTGGCATACTCTACAATTGCAAGCTGCATGCCGAGGCAAAGCCCGAGAAACGGAATTTGGTTCAGACGGGCGAAGCGGATCGCTTCAATTTTACCATCAATGCCGCGGTCTCCAAACCCGCCGGGAACAAGGATGCCATCCATGTTTCCAAGGAGACTGGCGGCATTTTCCCGTGTCACCTCTTCGGAATTGATCCAGTGCAGATTGACGACTGCACGGCTGGCAATTCCGCCGTGCTTCAGCGCTTCCACGACACTGATATAGGCGTCGTGAAGCTGAATGTACTTACCAACCAGGGCAATGTCCACCTCGCGTGTCGGTGTCCGCAGTGCTTCCACCATGGCTTCCCAGTCGGAGAGATCCGGCTCGGGACAATCAAGATGAAGGCATTCGCAGGCCACCTGCGCGAGGTTTTCTTTTTCCATGGCAAGCGGCGCTTCGTATAAATATTCCACATCAAGATTCTGTAAAACGTGCGAGCTTGGCACATTACAGAACAGCGCTATTTTATCTTTTAAAGACTGGTCAAGCGGATGCTCGGAGCGGCAGACGATCATATCCGGCCAGATTCCCATACTCTGCAGGGCTTTCACACTTGCCTGTGTCGGCTTTGTTTTCATTTCCCCGGATGCTTTTAAATAAGGAATCAGCGTCACATGGAGCAGGATTGCATTCTCATGTCCGATATCGTGCTGGAACTGGCGGATGGCCTCAAGAAACGGCTGGCTCTCAATATCTCCGACCGTGCCCCCGACTTCAATAATGGCAATCTGTGTTTCATTGCTGGAGTAATCGCGGTAGAAACGGTTCTTGATCTCATTTGTAATATGCGGGATGACCTGAACCGTGCCGCCGCCGTAATCGCCGCGCCGTTCTTTATGAAGGACGGACCAGTAAATTTTACCGGTCGTGACATTGGAATTCTTGTTCAGACTTTCGTCAATAAAGCGCTCATAATGGCCGAGGTCAAGATCTGTCTCTGCGCCGTCGTCCGTGACAAATACCTCTCCGTGCTGAATCGGATTCATGGTACCCGGGTCAATGTTGATGTAGGGATCAAATTTCTGCATGGTTACTTTGTAACCTCTTGCCTTCAGCAGCCTTCCAAGCGATGCCGCAGTGATTCCTTTGCCGAGACCGGAAACAACGCCGCCGGTCACAAATACGTATTTTACTGGCATAATTTTTCCTCCAAAAAAAGAATACAGAAGACAGCCCGGCCGCCGTTGGCCTGGTGTCTTCTGTATGGTTGTAATGGTTTTAAAATTCCGAAAATAAAACAATGGGGTTATTATACACCTGTTTGGGTGGGAATGCTATATTTTTTTAAGAAAAATTATAGGGATGTATTGCGTTGGAAAAGGTAATATGCTGATATTGGAGAGAACTGAAACATGATGTTTCGGATGTGCTGCCAAAGGGGATTTGGAGAGTGAGAAAGAAAGTCGGATAGGATGCAGTCCAGGCAGAAGCAGGGGGAGCATGGCATATTTGAACTGTGCAGGAATTTCTTTTTATGGTACAATGAAAAAAAGGTCAGGGAGGAGAAACACATGAAAAAAAGGTATCTGAGTTTTCTGTCGCTTGTACTGATTGGGATTTTATTAACAGGAGAGACAGCCTGTGTGCGTGCAGTGGAAGATGAATTTTTATATGAGCCAGTGGAAGACGAGATTATTCTGGAAGAAATGGCTGATATGTCAGAGCTGTATATGGAAACGGAAGAGGATGAGTCAGAAACTTCCGAAGAGGAGTGTTTGCCGGGGGAGATTGCGGTGGAAGAGGTTTCTGTGATGGAAACTTTGGCGGAAACAGTGACGGCGGATGTACAGGAAAAACCGCTGAACGAGGCTATTGTGGATTATGCGTTGCAGTTTGTGGGAAAGCCTTATGAATCCATTGAGGATGGCGTAATAAATTGGTCGGGTGCAGAGAGTTTTGCCCAGATGGTGTTTGAAAATTTTGAAATAAAGATACCAATTGGGTTTAATACTCTGTATAATGGGCCGTCAGAAGAGCTTATTACGCAGGGTTATGTAGCTGGCATTAAAATTAATCCGGCATTTCGTCAGCCTGGAGACATTATTTTGTATGGAGGTTATTCTGGAGCAGAGTTTATAGCTGGCTTTTGTGGAATTTATATAGGAAATGGCGAGATAGTATATGCCAGTAATTCGCAGCCGTACCCTGTTGGCGGAATCAAAGTGAGTGCTTATGAACGTAGTTCTTATGAGATACGTTGCGTTCGCTACTGGGATACTGAGAAGAGTACAATTTGTTCAGAGCATACAGTAGTGACAGAACCCGGAGAGGCGCCGACGTGTGTAAGTTCAGGAGAAACGGAGAGTAGTTCCTGCAGCATATGTGGAATGGTTATAAGTGAACGATTCGGGATAGCGCCGACAGAAAAACATATATGGAATACAGAATACACTATAGACAGACCTGCTACTACAACAGAAGCAGGGGTACAAAGCATACACTGCAGTATGTGCGGGATCGTAAAAGCGGACAGTCAGATAGAAATACCAAAGATAGTAATCCACAAATTTGGCGAGTGGCAGACCATACAGGAGCCGACTGTTGACAGTGCTTCTGTCGAGATGCGAAGGTGTCAGGACTGCGGGTTTGAGGAAACCAGAACAGGAGAAGTGGCGACCCCAATACTGAGGTTGAATGCAGATAAGATTGTGTTGAAGGTGAAGCAAAAGTCGGGTGCATTGAAGGTCCTGGAAATGGCAAAGGGGGACAAGGTAGCATCCTGGCGCTCAAGCAACGAGAAAGTTTTTACGGTGAGCAGGAAAGGAATACTGACAGCAGGCAAGAAGACGGGAAAGGCTACTTTAACGATTACCCTGAAGAGCGGCTTAAAAAAGCAGGTGCGCGTCTATGTACGAAAAGACGATGTGGAGACTACGAAGCTTACGGGCCTTAAGAAAAAATATACGCTTAAAAAGGGCAGCAAAATGACGTTACAGCCTGTGCGTTACCCGATTACCTCGCAGGAGAAGATTACGTATACATCATCCGATAAGGCAGTAGCAACTGTGTCTTCCAAAGGCGTGGTACGGGCAAAAAAGGTCGGAACAGCAAAAATTACTGTGAAATCGGGGACAGCAAAATATACCGTAACGATTGCAGTCCCAAAAACAAAAACAACAAAAATTACGGGTGTAAAAACGAAATTGTCTCTGAAAAGGGGCAAATCGTATAGATTAAAAACGAAGCTGTATCCGTCGAACAGTGATGAAGCCGTTACGTATACCTCTTCGAATAAAAAAGTTGCAGAAGTAGATAAGAATGGAAAGATTAAGGCTTTAAAGCGGGGAAAGAGTACCATTACAGTAAAGTCAGGAAAGGCTACTGTAAAGTGTAGGGTGACAGTAAAGTAGATTGATGCAATAAAAGAATATTTTTTTAGCAGGTCGCAGGATATGTACAAAGTAAGCGTTGGGCAATTAAGTCTGGCATTCATTTTGTGCATGTTCTGCGGCTTTGTTTTGTTAGCAGATATTTTGGTGCAAGAATACAAAAGCTTATTTTGGCAAGGATGCCAGGGATAACCATTGGGGACATCTGTATTTTGGGCATAAAACAAATTCAGTACAGCAGGATTGCAGTGAGTTCCTTGTGCAGGCAGGAAGCTTTAGAAGCCGGGAAAACGCGGAGAAGCTGGTGAAGAAACTGAAATCGGGGGGATTTGAGGCAATTTTAAAATGTGTAGATTATAAATAGAAATTATTGTGTTAAATAAGAATTATTTATGGTTATAACCGCAAAATAATTTGCCGGAGGAAATTATGAAGGAATTAAGAGTATGCACGTTGCAGACTTCCTGCTGAGCAGGGAGTATTAAACGGAAATATGATACAATGAAAGGACAATCAAAGGTTTTATTATTTTTATATTTACAGGTATTGCTTTTTCTCACTTTTCTCTGTATAATAGGCGAGATAAAATTTGTGTAAATGTGTCGAAACCATGAAGGAGGACAAAGCGATGCCAAAGAGAACAGACATCCACAAGGTATTGATTATCGGCTCAGGCCCGATCATTATCGGTCAGGCGTGTGAATTTGACTATTCCGGAACCCAGGCCTGTAAAGCCCTCAGGAGCCTTGGTTATGAAATCGTATTGGTGAATTCCAATCCGGCTACGATCATGACGGATCCGGAAATTGCTGACGTTACTTATATTGAGCCGCTCAACGCAGAGCGTATTGAGCGCATTATCGAAAAAGAGAGACCAGACGCGTTATTGCCAAATCTTGGCGGACAGTCCGGTCTTAATCTTTGTTCTGAGCTGGCAAAGACCGGTGTGCTGGATAAATACAATGTAAAAGTAATCGGCGTTCAGGTGGATGCGATTGAGCGTGGCGAGGACCGGATTGAGTTCAAAAAAACGATGGAAAGCCTGGGCATTGAGATGGCGCAGAGCCAGGTTGCCTACTCGGTGGAAGAAGCGCTTGAGATTGCAGACCGGCTGGGCTATCCGGTTGTGCTCCGCCCGGCTTATACGATGGGCGGTACCGGAGGTGGTCTGGTATACAATGTGGAAGAGCTGAAAAAGGTCTGCGCGCGCGGCCTGCAGGCCAGCCTGGTAGGACAGGTACTTGTAGAAGAATCCATTCTCGGCTGGGAAGAGCTTGAGCTGGAGGTAGTCCGTGACCAGGATAACAATATGATTACTGTCTGCTTCATTGAGAATATTGACCCTCTGGGCGTACATACAGGCGATTCGTTCTGCTCTGCTCCGATGCTGACAATCTCTGAGGAGGTACAGAAACGTCTTCAGGAGAAATCATATAAGATCGTAGAAGCAATTCAGGTCATCGGCGGCACGAACGTACAGTGGGCTCACGATCCGGTAACAGACCGTGATATCATTATTGAGATTAACCCAAGAACGTCGCGTTCCTCAGCCCTTGCAAGCAAGGCGACAGGCTTCCCGATCGCTCTCGTCTCCGCGATGCTGGCAACAGGCCTGACGCTGGCGGATATTCCGTGCGGAAAGTACGGTACGCTGAATAAGTACGTGCCGGACGGGGATTATGTGGTAATCAAGTTTGCCCGCTGGGCATTTGAGAAATTTAAAGGCGTGGAAGACAAGCTCGGTACGCAGATGCGCGCGGTAGGCGAGGTTATGAGCATCGGTAAGAATTTTAAAGAGGCGTTCCAGAAAGCAATCCGGAGCCTGGAGACCGGACGTTACGGTCTCGGGTATGCGAAGAATTACCATGAGCAAAGCCTGAGTGCGCTGATGAAGATGCTGTACACACCAAGCAGCGACCGCTATTTTATTATTTATGAAGCTCTGAGAAAGGGCGCTGATATTGAGGAGATTTATCAGCAGACCAAGATCAAACACTATTTCCTGGAGCAGATGAAAGAGCTTGCCATGGAGGAGGAGGCGCTTCTGAAAGCAAAGGGCAGCCTTCCGGAGGATGCTGCGCTGATTCAGGCGAAAAAAGACGGCTTCTCAGATAAATATCTGGGCAAAATTCTGGATATTCCGGAGGAGGATGTACGGAACCGCCGTATTGCGCTCGGCATGGAAGAGGCCTGGGAGGGCGTCCATGTGAGCGGGACAAAAGACAGCGCTTACTATTATTCAACCTACAATGCGCCGGACAAAAACCCGGTTAACAGTGATAAGCCGAAAATTATGATTCTCGGCGGCGGGCCGAACCGTATCGGACAGGGAATCGAATTCGATTATTGCTGTGTGCATGCAGCTCTGGCTCTGAAAAAGTTGGGCTTTGAAACGATTATTGTCAACTGTAATCCGGAGACTGTTTCTACGGACTATGATACTTCTGACAAGCTGTATTTTGAGCCGCTGACTCTGGAGGATGTGCTGAGTATTTACAACAAAGAAAAGCCGGTGGGCGTGATCGCTCAGTTTGGCGGACAGACACCGCTGAATCTTGCTTCTGATCTGGAGAAAAACGGTGTGAAAATCCTGGGTACGCCGCCGTCCGTTATTGATCTGGCTGAGGACCGCGACCGGTTCCGCGCTATGATGGAGAAGCTGGAAATTCCGATGCCGGAGTCCGGTATGGCGGTAACGGTTGAGGATGCGCTGGAGATCGCAGAACGGATTGGTTATCCGGTGATGGTACGGCCTTCTTACGTGCTGGGCGGCCGTGGAATGGAAGTGGTATATAATAATGAAAGCATGGTTGGCTACATGAAAGCAGCCGTGGGTGTGACACCAGACCGGCCGATTCTGATTGACCGGTTCCTGATGCACGCGACTGAGTGTGAGGCAGATGCGATCTGTGACGGTACGCATGCATTTGTGCCGGCCGTGATGGAGCATATTGAGCTGGCGGGCGTGCATTCCGGAGATTCAGCCTGCATCATCCCTTCCCGTCATCTGAGCGAGGAGAGCGTGGCTACGATCAAAGAATACACGCGCAGGATTGCAGAGGAGATGCATGTCAGCGGTTTGATGAACATGCAGTACGCGATTGAAAACGACAAAGTGTATGTGCTGGAAGCAAACCCGCGGGCATCGCGTACCGTTCCGCTCGTATCCAAGGTCTGCAACATCCGCATGGTTCCGCTGGCAATTGATATCATGACCGGAGAACTGACCGGAAGACCTTCACCGGTACCGGAACTGAAGGAACAGAACATTCCTTATTATGGAGTGAAAGAGGCTGTGTTCCCGTTCAATATGTTCCCGGAGGTAGACCCGCTGCTGGGGCCGGAGATGCGTTCTACGGGTGAGGTGCTGGGGCTTTCGGATAAATGGAGCGAGGCATTCTACAAGGCTCAGGAGGCGACGCAGACAAGGCTCCCGTTGTCGGGTACTGTGCTGATCAGCGTGAACGATAAGGATAAGCCTGAGGTGGCGGAGATTGCAAAGGATTTCGCAGAGTGCGGGTTCCACATTCTGGCGTCGAAGCATACGAGGCGTGTGCTGGCGGAAGCAGGGATTGAGGCAGAGCTGGTACATAAACTGCAGGAAGGCAGACCGAATATCCTGGATCTGATTACAAACGGAAAAATCGATATGATTGTCAACACGCCGGGAGGAGAGGAACACGGCTGGGATGACAGCTATCTGAGAAAGGCTGCAATCCGCAAGAAGATTCCTTACATGACAACAATAGCAGCAGCGAAGGCAACTGCCAGCGGCATTAAAGTCATGAAGACCTGTGGGGCCGGCGAGGTGAAATCTTTGCAGGAACTGCACGGGCAGATTAAAGAGAAATAAATAGCAGACAAAAAATGGGGCTGTGGCACTGAGGAAATGATACACAGGATATATAGAAAGTTAATGCAATTACTATATCCTGTATAAATCCTTAGTGTGACAGCCCTGTTCAGCTGTAATAGGTATTGTTCACAGAAATTTAGAAAACATTTATATTTCCGGTATTGATTTATGCCAAACGTATCTTTATAATGTAACATGTTGGAAGATTTGAAGTAATAAGGCATACTCATTGAACTACTAATGTTCCATAAGGCATAAGTTTTGCGAGTTTGCATGAATGAGCCTGCACAGCGTATATACTATGATTGGCAGGGTCAAATGAGGAGGAGAGCATGGATAATAACCAGCAAAAGGACAATCGTCCGTCCGGCGGCGGGAATGGGAATCAGAACGGGCCGAATAAAAATCGGTCCACATTTACGGTATTTTTGGTGATTTCTCTCATTACGCTCCTGGTCATGGCGATGTTCAATAATCTGAGAAATTCCACGACAGCGGTTGAGACGACTTATGATGAGTTTTTAAACCGTCTGAACCGGGGAATGGTGGAGAGCGTTGTCATCAGTTCCACGAAGATTGAGTTTACGCAGAACGCAATCGGCGAGGTGGTGGATAAGCTGCAGGGCCGCGGCGGACTTTCCTATTATACGGGAAACCCGAATGACCCGGATTTGGTAAAAAGGCTTCAGGAAGCCGGAGTTTCCTTCAAAAGAGAGATACCGGACACAACTTCCAATCTGATTCTGGAGGTGGTTGTCACGTTTGTTCTTCCGCTTCTGTTTATCTGGATTCTGTTTGCGTTTGTCATGCGCCGTATGGGCGGCGGAAGCGGCGGCATCATGGGCGTAGGGAAGAGCAAGGCCAAGGTGTATGTTCAGAAAGAAACAGGCGTGACATTCAAGGACGTTGCAGGCCAGGAGGAAGCAAAGGAATCTCTGCAGGAGGTTGTGGATTTCCTTGAGCATCCGGGAAAATATACGACGATCGGTGCGAAACTGCCAAAAGGAGCTTTGCTTGTGGGACCTCCGGGTACCGGAAAAACACTTCTGGCAAAGGCAGTTGCAGGAGAGGCCAAATGTCCGTTTTTCTCACTTTCCGGTTCTGATTTTGTGGAAATGTTTGTCGGTGTGGGTGCGTCCCGTGTCCGCGATCTGTTTGAAGAGGCGAAGAAAAACGCGCCGTGTATCATTTTTATTGACGAGATTGACGCGATCGGAAAGAGCCGTGACAGCCGTTACGGCGGCGGGAATGACGAGCGTGAGCAGACCTTGAATCAGCTTCTGGCAGAGATGGATGGTTTTGATACATCCAAGGGACTTTTGGTGCTCGCAGCAACGAACCGTCCGGAGGTGCTTGACCAGGCGCTTCTGCGTCCAGGCCGTTTTGACCGCCGTGTCATTGTGGACCGTCCGGATCTCAAGGGCCGTGTTGATGTCCTGAAAGTGCATGCAAAGGATGTCCATATGGATGAGACGGTAGATCTGGAGGCGATTGCACTGGCAACGTCCGGTGCAGTTGGATCTGATCTTGCAAATATGATCAATGAAGCAGCTATCCTGGCTGTTAAAAAAGGACGCCAGGCGGTTTCACAGCAGGATTTATTCGAATCTGTTGAGATCGTTCTGGTAGGCAAGGAGAAAAAGGACCGCATTCTGAGCAAGGAAGAGCGCCGGATTGTCTCTTACCATGAGGTTGGCCATGCGCTGGTCAGCGCGCTTCAGAAGCACTCGGAGCCGGTTCAGAAAATCACGATCGTACCGCGTACAATGGGTGCGCTTGGCTATGTCATGAATGTGCCGGAGGAAGAAAAATACCTGAACACAGAGAAAGAAATCCGGGCAATGCTGGTGGAATTCGTGGCTGGCCGTGCGGCGGAGGAAATTGTGTTTGATACCGTGACGACAGGAGCGGCAAATGATATCGAAAAAGCGACACGGATCGCCCGTGCCATGGTGACGCAGTATGGTATGTCGAAGCGTTTTGGTCTGATGGGCCTGGAGGTTCAGGCAAATCAGTATCTGGATAACCGTCCGATCATGAACTGCAGTGAGGC
>CAOJHI010000124.1 GCA_948436005.1 uncultured Lachnospiraceae bacterium | reverse complement strand
AAAGTAATATGTCATTGTCAGGACATTTGAGAGAGCTGAGAAACCGTGTCGTGATCTGTGTTGTGTGTCTCGTTCTTACGTTTCTGGTGGGACTGCATTTTGCACCGGATCTGGTAGGGCTGCTGACCGGGATGGGGGAGCAATACGGTTATGAATACGTATACATCGCGCCGCAGGAGCTTCTGATGCAGTATTTTTCAGTTGCTCTGATTGCAGCACTGTGCATCGCTTTTCCGGTAATCGCATACAACATCTGGGCATTTATGAAGCCGGGGCTTCGAAAAAATGAAAATTTCCTGATACGGGCAGCACTGATATGCGGGTTGGGCTGTTTTATAGTAGGCGTTTTCTTTGCCTACTATATCATGATACCGTTCATGCTTCACTTTTTGATTGACTTGAGCCGTGGAAGCGATATTACGGCATCCATCAGCGTGCAGAGCTATCTGACATTTCTGTTCAGTATTTTTCTGATTTTCGGGATTATTTTTGAACTGCCTGTGATGTCTGTCGTCCTTACTCAGGTGGGGATTCTGAAAACAGACTGGATGAGAAAGGGACGGAAGCTGATTATTATCTGTATTTTTGTAATAGCAGCGCTGGTGACGCCGCCTGATATTGTTTCACAGATTATGGTGGCTATTCCAATGATTGCGCTGTATGAGGTAAGCATCCTGATCAGCAGCGCGCTTCTGAAGGTGAGGAAAAAGAGGCAGAAAGAGGAAGATGATATATAGTTTTAGGCTTTTATGCAAAGGCATAGCCAGGAAACGGGCATTTGGGCAATACGTTTAAGGATGAGCCGGCGCAATGCCGTTACTCATATATAAGTTCTCAAAACCAGACTGTTGTAACTTAAGTTGTGAAGAACAAATTTCAGGAGGTATTTTTAATGGGAAAGACAATTTCAAGAAGAGATTTTTTGAGGGGTGCGGCAGCCGGTACCTTAAGTGTGGCTGTACTTGGAGCAGCCGGTATGGGTGCCGGTGCGGCAGAGCAGGAAAGTAAGGCAGGCCTTGCCCCTGTTTTTAACGGCTATGGAAGTAAATATGAGTATGGCCATTTCACTGTGGAAGCAACGGTAATTGATGGAAACAGCGAGGAGAACAATCCGAATCCGTCGTTCAGCCTGTACCATATCATGGACTACACAAAAGAAGTTCCATATGCTGACAGCATGGATACAAACGGTGCGACCAATGACAATAATACAGCCAGTATGTATCTCATTACGTCAGGAAAAGATGCACTTCTGGTTGATTTAGGCAATGGTCCAGCTGCTACGGCCATGCATTTTGGCGAGGATGCGGAGGATGCCGCAGTTCTGGAAAAAATCAATACAGAATACCGGGATCTGATTCTTTCTCTTGCAGAGGACCGGAATTTGAAAATTGCGATCACGCATAAGCATGGCGATCATGTAGGATATTCCACAGCATTTGAGGGACTCGGATATACGGTCCTTTTCCCGGAAGGTGATGTGGATGATAAGATTAAGGAGCGCTTTGCATCGTATGACTTCCAGTCCTTTGTGCCAGGAGAATTTACGATTGAGGTGGGAGAAATTGCAGTGGATACGATTCTCTGTCCGGGCCATACAGCTGCTTCCACGATTTATGTTATCAATACGCCGCTTATTACTTATAACTATGGCGCAACCAATGCTACGGCAACGTATCTGTCCCTGATTGGTGATGCGATCGGTTCCGGCTCAAGTGTATGGATTTTCAGCCTCGATGGACTGAATCAGCTGAATGATGGAATTGACGCTGTGGTAGAAAAGCTGGAAAGCTACACTGCATTTGACGCCGGGCTTGGCGCAGGAGAAGAAACAGGAGCTAAAATGCTGTTTCTGGGCGGACACGGCTGGCAGTATGTCAACCGTTTCGGAACCATGAATATGGATATCGAGTATGCAAAGAGCATGCAGAACCTGATTCATATTCTTTCTGATGCGGACAAATGGCAGTATGACGGTGTGGATGGCCTTACCATGGAAGACTGGATGAAACGCGGCTATGTTGCACTTAAGAGCGTCGGCGCTTTTGGGCGTTATACGTGTTATTTTGGAACCACACTCACCTCTGCGGCAGCTATCACAGGACCGCTGGATGCGATGAAAGAATATGCCGGTATCGCTGAGAAGGAAAACTAATGGGGAAAAAGGCTGATACAGTATTTTCAGGTAATTAAATAATTTAGGAAAATTTTTGAAAAACATAGTCTGAATATTTGAGAGCTAGGTTGAAACCAGAGGAGGATTTTTTATGCAGTTATCAAGACGTGATTTTTTAAAGGGAGCTACCGCGATGGCGCTTGCAGCCGGAACACTGGGGCTCGGAAACATGGCTTTTGCGCAGGAAAACGGGGAGGATACCGTTGAACTGAAAATCGAGAGCTCAGAAGAACTGGCAGCGAAATTTACGGCAGGTAAGAGCGGAGATATGGAGTACTGCGCGTATGATCCATCCGGTGATGTAAAAGAACTTCCGGAGTCTGTTCCGCTTGTAGTATTTCTGCACGGCGAGGATGGAAAGGGTGCAAATGGCACACAGCTGACCGCGAACCGCGGTGCAACATTCTTTATGGAAAGCGCACAGCTTGACAAAAATGTTACGTACGTACTGGCGCCGCAGTGTCCGACAGAAGACTGGTCGGGTGAGGAGACGCTTGCAGCTGTAAAGCAGATGGTTGAAGAGTACTGTGCAGCGAATCCAAAAATCAATAAGGATCGTATCTACATCCAGGGAATGTCCATGGGTGGAACGGGCGTATGGGCGATGCTCCTGACCTATCCGGAGCTGTTTGCCGGTGCAATGCCGATGTGCGGCGAGGTGCCGGAGCGCTTCTACGGGCAGAAGGGTGCATTTGAGGCACTGGCAAATATGCCGATCTGGGCATTCCACAATGCAGACGATGATGTAGTGCCGGAGAAGGCAATAGCAGACGCGGTTGCAGCACTGAAGGAAGCAGGAAGCGGAGCAATTAAATATGAGGTATTCAGCGCTGGTTCTATTACGCCTGCACATAATGTCTGGGA
Organism: uncultured Lachnospiraceae bacterium; assembly: GCA_948436005.1. GTDB lineage: Bacteria > Bacillota > Clostridia > Lachnospirales > Lachnospiraceae > Choladousia. The sequence goes on along the minus strand of CAOJHI010000124.1, from coordinate 6,445 downwards.
GCGCGTATACAGCATCGGAACACCGTACAACTGGCTGTTCAGCCAGGATCTGGCACGTACCGATCATGGTAAGAACGCACCGAACATGATGTTTACACATAAAGTACTGAACGACAATGTAACAGAAATCCGTGACTATGATCTGGACAGGCTGTATGTGGTTGATTTTGGCAAAGAGGTACTTGTAGTTGACAGTGCAATGGGCGGTTTTGGACAGGCAGATCTGTATGCGTATCTGGCAGAGAACGTTCTGACAGACCCGAAGGCGGAAATGGACATTTTTGTCACACATCTGCATGGCGATCACATTCTGGGTATTCCGTCACTGATGGCTTCCGGAAATGTACGCAGAACCTACATTCATCCGGCAGACCGCGCAGGCTTTGTGGAAACAATGGACAAGTTCGGCGTATCAGAGGAATCACTGAATATTCAGGAAGTAAATGATGGCGATATGATTACACTTGGCGAAGAGTCAATGGAAGTAATTCTGGTTCCGGGGCATACGGACGGATCAATCTGTCTGTATTATAAGAATTATATTTTCTCCGGTGACGCGGTAGGTTCCGGTGATCTGTGGCTGTTTGGGACATCATTTGAAGCTTATCGTCCGTCGGTAGAGCATTTCATGGCAGACATTGCAGCACGCAATCAGGAATACGAGCTTCTGACCGGACATTTCGAGAATTTGAATTTGTTCAGTGTACAGTATGTACGCGACATGGTTCTGCTTGTAAAATATATGCTGGCAGGACAGATCGAGGAGGGCGTTTATACTCGCCGTGAAGGAAAATACGCGACCTACGAGTCCGCAAATATTTTCTACAGCTAAAGCATGGAAGCGGAAACGTTCAAAAAGAAGCAACATAAAACGCAATGGTAAAAAGATGACAGCAGTCAGCCATCCGATTGGGTGGTTGGCTGTTATTTTTATATTTATGGGGAGAAAACAAGGTTCCTACCTCTATTTTCATAACGTTTTTGAAAAACAGTCATATTCTGATAATGAAGTATATTTTTTAAAAAGGAGCGCGTATGTCAGATATGAGAAATGCCGGCTGTGAATGCGGAGTTTTCACAAATTGCCGGGTAAACGAAGTCTATCATCATATGGCAGAGGCGAATGCGCCTCTGGCAATGGGCTATGTGCCATACCAGAGCTGGGATACAACGTATGATGTGTGTCAGGCACTTGCTGTCGGAACTATTTTTCCATGCCTTGATAAGCCATTTTGTGGGAGAGGGGGGAAATGCTGATGAATCGGAATGCTTGCTGTACGCAGAATATGGGGCCGCATGGCGCCAGAAATAATATGGGCCAGGCGCGCTGTGCAATGCCGGTACGGGAACCGGCGCGTCCATGTATGGAGAATCATATGAGGCACCACCACCCGGACATGGGGCAGAACAGAATGCCGGCGCCGTGTACCTGTGAAGACGACTGGAAACAGGAAGTACCGGTCGGGAACCAGAAAAAGCTGTTGTGCTATATTGATGAAGTAAGCTTTGCGGTATATGATGCCTTGCTTTATCTTGATACGCATCCGAACGATGATGCAGCACTTCATTATTTCAATCATCACAATATGAAACGCAATTTTGCCCTGGAAGAATATGCGAAAGCCTATGGTCCTCTGAACATTGGCACCATGGATGATGACGCAGGCCGTTCCTGGGAGTGGGCCTGCCAGGCCTGGCCGTGGGAAGGGGGGAACCGTTAAATGTGGTTTTATGAAAAAAGACTGGAATATCCTGTAAACATTACGACACCGAATGCAAAGCTCGCTCAGTTTATCATGAGTCAATATGGCGGCCCGGACGGTGAAATCAATGCTTCCCTGCGTTATCTTTCACAGCGTTTTGCAATGAAAAACAGAATAGCGATGGCTACCCTGACCGATGTCGGTACAGAAGAACTGGCGCATTTGGAAATCGTAGCCACCATCGTTCATCAGCTGACAAGAGACCTTTCAATGGAAGAGATTGAAAAGAGCGGTCTTGGCCCGTATTATATTGATCATACCGTCGGCGTATGGCCCCAGGCGGCTGGCGGTGTTCCGCAGAATGTATGTGAATTTCAGAGTAAGGGAGATCCTATTACAGATTTGTTCGAGGATCTTGCAGCAGAGCAAAAAGCACGCAGCACCTATGACAACATTCTGCGTGTGGTAAAAAATACACCGGAAGTTGCAGATCCGATACGTTTCCTGCGCATGCGGGAGGTTGTGCATTTCCAGAGATTCGGTGAAGCGCTTCGTGCGGTACAGGAAGATCTGGATGCAAAGAATTTCTATGCTTTTAATGCCAGCTTTGACGCTCCTGTTGTCTGTCCGCCTGGCAATAAGCAGTGATAAATAAACCTGATTTGAATTGGAGACTGCCGTTTTCTGTATGGAAACGGCAGTCTCCTTGTTTTTGATGTAGACTGAAAGAAAAGTTTATGAATGTTTTTTATTTTGATTGTTTTTATGGGAAATATTTACTATACTGCAAATGTCAGCGGTCTCGGTTCGTATCATTATCACTGCGGAGGCCATCCGGCACATTTACATACGGGAGGAAAATGTCCTTATGCTTCATCCGGGACAACATCAAAGAAAATAAAAATCAATAAAACATCCGCATCTTTGACAGAAGGAAAAGCGGTACAGCTGAAGATTCAGGGAACGTCACAAAAAGTAACCTGGAGCAGCGATAAGAGATCTGTTGCATCAGTGGATTCCAAAGGCAAGGTCACTGCTAAGAAAAAAGGAACCGCAGTTATTACAGCAAAAATTGGCTCCCAAAAGTATAAATGCAAAATAACAGTAAAATCGCTGGCCTTGAGTAAGACAAAGGTAACATTGGAAGCCGGAAAAAATACGACCCTGAAACTTGATACAAACAAGAAAATAAAATGGAATTCTTCAAATAAAAATATCGCTTCTGTAAATGCAAAAGGAAAAGTGACAGCAAAGAAAGCTGGTAAGGCAACAATTACGGCAACCGTAGGCAAAAAGAAGTATAAATGTATTGTTACAGTACCGGATAAAAAGGCACGCAGTTGATAAGAGGAGAACCGATGCTTTTCCACTCTTTGGAGACAGGAAAAGCGCCGGTTCTTTTCAAAAGAAATTCCTGCAACTACTGGAAAAAGAGAACCGAATATGATATGATTACCGGGTGATTTGTTGAAGAGGTATGAATAGAAGGTGTTTTATGGCAGCAAGAAGCAGCAATCTACGTCCGGTTCCCCAAAGCAGAAGTACGGGAAAAACGCAGAATTCCAATCGAAAATATGTCAGGCGCGTCCTGAGCACGGAACGGGATTATTTTGATTATAATCTCCTTGCAATCGTAATTTTGCTGACGTGTTTCGGTCTTGTCATGCTCTACAGTACAAGCGCTTATGAGGCAATGCTGGAGTCTGCGGGCGATGATATGGCATATTTCAGAAAGCAGGCAATCATCAGTGTGGGAGCTCTGGTGCTTGCGCTTGTGGGTTCCCAGATTGATTATCATTTTCTGGCACGGTTTTCGGTGCCGGTTTATGCGGTGTCCATGTTCTTTTTGTTTATCACGAAATTTATCGGGCGTGAGGTAAATGGTGCGAAGCGCTGGATTTATTTTGGGCCGATATCCTTTCAGCCGGCAGAGCTTGCAAAGCTGGCCGTGATTCTGTTTATTCCGGTCTTAATTGTAAAGATCGGGTACAAGCTGAAGGGATTTAAAGCTCCGTGTATTGTGTTTGGTTTCGGTCTGTTGTCCGCAGCCTTTACGTACGTGTTCACGGAGAATCTGAGTACGGCGATTATCATTGCCGGTATCACTGTGGTGCTGGTTTTTATTGCACACCCGAAGACGGCACCTTTTGTAATTGCAGCTGTGGCGGGCGCTGTACTGGTTGCGCTTGTGGTGCTGATTCTGGTGAACAGCGCGGCAAATTCTGAGAATTTCCGAATCCGGCGTATTCAGGTCTGGATTGACCCGGAGGCATATTCGAGCCTTGGCGGTTATCAGGTTATGCAGGGCCTGTACGCGATTGGTTCCGGCGGCTTTTTCGGAAAAGGGCTTGGAAACAGTGCACAGAAGCTGGGAGCGCTTCCGGAAGCACAGAACGATATGATTTTTTCTATTATCTGTGAGGAGCTCGGTGTATTTGGGGCAGTATTGGTCATTCTGATGTTTGTTCTGATGCTGTACCGTTTGTTTTTTATTGCGCAGAATGCGCCGGATTTGCTGGGGTCTCTGATTGCATCCGGTATTTTTGTGCATATCGCACTTCAGGTAGTTCTGAACATTGCGGTTGTGACGAATTTGATTCCGACAACGGGAATTACACTTCCGTTTGTCAGCTATGGGGGTACGTCGATACTGTTTTTGATGGCGGAGATGGCGCTGGCGCTCAGTGTGTCGCGGCAGATTCGTTTTAAATAAAATTACACGGCAGACATTTTGCAGGCAGAGCGGCCGCTTTGCCGGATGTCTGTGAAGGAAGAAAAAGAGGAGTAGAGTATGAGCAAAGTAAAGACAAGATTTGCACCAAGCCCGACAGGCAGAATGCATGTGGGAAATTTAAGGACAGCGCTGTATGCGTATCTGATCGCGAAGCATGAGGATGGAACGTTTATGCTGCGTATAGAAGACACAGATCAGGAACGCTATGTAGAAGGGGCTGTGGAAATCATCAACCGCACGCTGGAAAAAACAGGGCTGATTCATGACGAAGGGCCGGATAAGGATGGCGGCTGCGGTCCGTACGTACAGAGCGAACGGCAGAAAGCCGGAATTTATATGGAATATGCGAAAAAGCTGATTGAAAAAGGAGAAGCTTATTATTGTTTCTGTGATAAAGAACGTCTCGATTCTCTGAAGCAGGAAGTTGCCGGAAAGGAGATTGTTGTATACGACAAGCACTGTCTGCAGCTTTCCAAAGAAGAGGTGGAAGCAAAACTGGCAGCCGGCGTGCCGTATGTCATCCGGCAGAATGTACCGCGGGAGGGCACGACGCGGTTTGTGGATGAGATTTACGGTGTGATTGAGGTGCCGAACGCAGAGCTTGACGACATGATTCTGATCAAATCAGACGGATTCCCGACCTACAATTTCGCGAACGTTGTGGACGACCATCTGATGGGCATCACGCATGTTGTGCGTGGAAATGAATATCTTTCTTCCGCACCGAAATACAACCGCCTTTATGATGCATTTGGCTGGGAGGTGCCAGTGTACGTACACTGTCCGCTGATCACGAACGAGGAGCACAAAAAGCTTTCCAAACGTTCTGGTCATTCCTCTTATGAAGACCTGCTGGAGCAGGGGTTTGTGTCAGAGGCAATTGTCAATTATGTAGCGCTGCTTGGCTGGTGCCCGGAGGACAATCGTGAGATTTTCTCCCTGGAGGAGCTTGTGAAAGCTTTTGACTATCACCATATGAGTAAATCTCCGGCTGTATTTGATGTACAGAAGCTGCGCTGGATGAACGGCGAGTATCTGAAGGCGATGGACGAGGACGTATTTTATGAAGCAGCGCTTCCGTATCTGAAGCAGGCAATTTCCAAAGACCTTGACTTCAGAAAAATTGCGCAGATGGTAAAGACAAGGATTGAGGTATATCCTGATATTACGGAAATGGTTGATTTCTTTGAAACACTTCCGGAGTATGAGCTTTCCATGTATACACATAAAAAGTCAAAGACGACGGAACAGAGCTGTTATGAGGTCCTGACAGAGCTTCTGCCTTTGATCGAAGCGCAGGAAAATTTCACGAACGACGCACTTTTTGATATGCTCAAAGCATATGTGGATGAAAAGGGCTGCAAGGTAAATTTTGTGATGTGGCCAATCCGCGTGGCGGTTTCCGGAAAGCAGATGACGCCCGCCGGTGCGACGGAGATTATGGAGATACTCGGAAAAGAAGAATCTGTTGCAAGAATCAAAAAAGCTATTGAACGATTAGGAGAAGCATGCAGATAAGCAATGCACAGTCACGGGCGATCGCCCATGGAAAGGGTCCTGCCATGGTACTGGCGGGACCCGGTTCCGGAAAAACCCTTGTTATTACACAGAGAACTAAATATCTGATCGAGAAGCATCGGGTCAGTCCGCGGGAAATACTGGTGATCACTTTCACCAGAGCGGCAGCACAGGAGATGCAGAATCGGTTTGCGAAGATTTCAGATGCAAAAGGCGTGACATTCGGCACATTTCACGCTGTTTTTTTCAGTGTTCTGAAAGCAGCATATCATTTTACTTCAGCAAATATATTGGGCGAAGAGAAAAAGTATCAGATACTGCAGCAGCTTTTACGGGAATACCGGATGAATCCGGCAGAGGAAAAAGAGCTGCTTCCAGAGCTTGCCGCAGAGATCAGTCTCGTAAAAAATGAGCAGATTGATCTTGCCCATTATTATTCAAGGTCGTGTCCGGAGGAAAGGTTCCGGACCCTGTTTGCGCGTTATGAGCA
>CAOJHI010000123.1 GCA_948436005.1 uncultured Lachnospiraceae bacterium | reverse complement strand
CGCACACTCTTTCCCTACACGACGCTCTTCCGATCTGGAGGACACGTTTGATATAGAGATTGATATGGAATATATTGTTCCGGAAAATTTTGACAGTGTAGAAGCAATGTGGGATATGATACAGGAGCTGACAGGAGAATAAAATGACATTCATACAGGTAAAATTTCTGATTTTCCTGATTGCTGTCTTTTTTACGTTTTATATATGTCCGGTCAAATATAGATGGATCGTACTGCTCTGCTCGAGCATGGTTTTTTACGCGATAGCAGGTGTCCGGTACCTTCCATTTATTTTTGTGACTTCGTTTACGGTTTACCTGGCAGGCCGGAAGATGGGGCGTATCTATGACGAGCAGGAGGAGGCGGCGAAAGCGGACGGGCTTTCCCGGAAAGAAAAAAAGGAACTCAAAGATCAGGCAAAAGCCAGATGCCGCGGTACCATGATCTGGGTCCTGGTGCTGAACCTTGCCATTTTGATTCTGTGTAAATATCTGAAGTTTTTCGTGGAACCGATCAACGCGCTGTGGCAGCGCGTGGGCGGGAACGGGGAATTTACGGCAGCTTCGATAATTGTGCCGCTTGGAATTTCCTACTATACGTTTTCCGCGCTCGGCTATCTGCTGGATATTTACTGGAGAAGAATATCGTGGGAGAAGAGCTATCCGCGTTTTCTGCTGTATCTGATTTATTTTCCGCATATCCTGCAGGGACCGATTGAGCGGTATGGCCGGCTCGGACAGAGGCTGAAAGAGGAGCTGCGCTTTGATTATAAGAGAGTGACCTTCGGCATCCAGCTGATCGTCTGGGGCTTTATGAAAAAGCTGATTCTCGCAGACCGGCTCGATATTTTCATTTCCGGAGTTTATAAGAATTATGAACGTGCGGAGGGGCTGATTTTTGTGATAGCAGCGCTTCTGGATGTGGTATACATATATGCGGATTTCTCCGGGTGCATGGATATGGCGCGCGGAATCTCACAGATCTTTGGCGTGGAGCTTGATCTGAACTTTGATCATCCGTTCTCATCAAGGGACATTGCGGAATTCTGGAGAAGATGGCATATTACGCTGGGCGAATGGTTCAAGGATTATGTGTATTATCCGGTGTCCACCTCAAAGCTGGTCAAGAAGATCAGCAAAAAGACGAGGAATAACTGGCCGCCGCGTCTTTCGCGTCTGGCGATGAATGCATTGCCGGTCACTGTTACCTGGATTCTGACCGGATTGTGGCACGGAACCGGGAAAACGTATCTGGCATGGGGCGTTTATTATGCTGTGCTGCTGCTGATCTCGTCCACGTTCGGGGAAGATCTGCATCAACTTGCAGTAAAATGCAAAATCCGGACAGAGACGATGTCGTGGGCACTGTTTCAGATGGCGAGAACCACGCTCATTTTTGCAGGCGGCCGGCTTCTGACACGGCCCGGCGGGCTGCGGAAAACGCTGCATATCGGGAAAAGCATTCTGACTGATTTCAATCCATGGGTACTCACGGACGGTACGCTGTACAGCTTCGGGCTGGCACAGGATGCAATGCTGCTTGCGGCTGTGTTTATTGCTCTTTTCGGCGTGGTGGGCTGGTATCAGAAAAAGGCTTCCATCCGTGAGACAATTGCCGCGCAGAATCTGGTATTTCGGTGGAGCGTTTATCTGGCCGGTGTGCTTGCTGTCATTATTTTTGGTATCTATGGACCGGGATACAGCGCTGCTTCGTTTGTCTATATGGCGTATTAATTGCACAGGGGATATTTATGACTAAAAAACAGATTGGTAAGGTGGCAGGTTTTTTGCTGGTGCTGCTGGCAAGCGTGATCTGTCTGACCTATATTTTTATCAATAAATGGACGTCTGTCTGCTATGAAAGTTCGGTGCCGACAGAATTTTATAAGCTGGATAAGAACAGCATAGAGGTTGCTTTTTTTGGCAGCAGCCAGGTGGCGCAGGGAATTTCCGGGATGGAGCTCTACGAGGACTACGGAATTTCCGCCTATACCCTGGGCACTGCGAGGCAGCCGATGCTTGCGACATATGCCTGGCTGAAGGAATGCTATAAAACGCAGAAGATCAAGCTTGCGGTGCTTGACACAGCGGCGCTCTATTATAAGACAGTTCCGGAAACGCGGTACCGGCAGGCATTTGACAATATGAAGCTGTCGTGGAACAAGATTCAGGCGCTCCTTGAGCACCGGAGCCATGGGGCGAAAGACTCGTTTTTCAGCTATATTTTCCGGATTTCGAAGTACCATTCGAGATGGAACGATCTGGATGAGGAGGATTTTACGTTTTATCTGGATGACCACATGGTCTTTCGCGGCAATGCACTGTATTCAGATAAGGTGACGCTGGATATTAATGCGCTTGCGTACGATAACGATAAGCCGTCCGATACGGCTGCGATGAACAGCTTTGAGGTGGAATATATGGAGAAGTTCATTGATTTCTGTGAGGAAAACGGAATCGAGCTTCTTCTGATTAAAACGCCGCGTACGGACTGGAATATCACGCAGCATGAACAGGTGGCAGAGTTTGCGAAGCAGCACGAGCTGCCGTTCCTGGATATGTGCTCCATGGATGCGCTTGTGGAGATGGAAATTGATTCGGTGAATGATTTTATGGACAAAAAGCATCTGAATATTTCCGGTGCGGAAAAAATGTCGCGGTACATCGGTGCGTACCTGACGGAAAATTATGAACTGATGGATTTCAGGGACGTGGAAGGCTTCAATGAATTAAATTATGACAGATACTGTGAACGAAAAGAAGACAGTAAACTTCAGATGGCGATAGATGTTATGGATTATCTTCCGCATCTGAAAAATGAACGCTATGATGTTCTGATTCAGACAACGGCTGATGTGACAGGCCTGTTTTCACCGGAAATGCTGGAAATATTTTCCGGTCTTGGTTTGCAGGGGCAGATCAACGGGCTGTATGGGCATACGTATCTTGCCCAGGTAAACAGCGGGGTCTGTGTTTATGAAAGCACGTCGGAAAAGAAGATGAAGCATAAGGGATATCTGTCGGACGGTACGCAGTACAAGCTTGACAGCTCTTATAAAGATGAGGACACACCTGAACTCGAATTTCAATTTCAGGATGTGGATTTCGCAAACAGGGGCATGAATATCCTGGTTTATGACCATCAAAACGGGATTGTGGTAGACAGGAGTACGCTTGCTTACAGCGAAGCAGCAGGCGGTTTGGTGCTGATCAAAGAAAATCCGCGGCGTATGCTGGTGGAGCTGTACGGAAAGTGATAGAGTAAAAATGTATGGAAAGCGCAGACGGTGTGACGGGCAATTGTGAAAGACTTCTGCGCTTTCCGGGATTTTGCGGTGGAATCAGAGAGGAATAGGAGACAGAGATGAAGTATATAGGGACATTTCGCGAAGGCGACAAAATAAATGAGATTTATCTGTGTAAATACAAGCAGTCAGCTACCGCGAAAAACGGAAAGATGTATGAAAACGTAATCCTGCAGGATAAAACAGGTACGATTGATGCAAAGATATGGGATCCGAATTCCTCCGGGATTGAAGACTTCGAGGTGATGGATTACGTGTTTATCACCGGAGATGTCAACTGCTTTCAGGGGACGCTTCAGATGAATATCAAGCGCGCGCGCAGGGCGCAGGAGTCGGAGTATGTGGCAGCAGATTATCTTCCGGTCAGCGAGAAGAATATTGACCAAATGTTTGAGGAGCTGATGACCTGCATGAAGCAGGTGGAAAACCCGTACCTCCAGAAATTGATTCAGATGTATTTTGTGGAGAATGCTTCTTTTATTGATGCCTTTAAAAAGCATTCCGCTGCGAAGACGGTACACCACAGCTTTGTGGGCGGGCTTTTGGAGCATACGCTCGGTGTTGTGAAGCTCTGTGAATGCTATGTGAAACAGTATCCGTATCTGAACCGGGATCTGCTTTTTACGGCTGCTCTGTTCCATGATATTGGAAAGCTCAAGGAAATTTCGAATTTCCCGGAGAATGACTACACGGATGACGGGCAGCTTCTGGGGCACATTGTGATGGGCTGCGAGTTGGTTGGCTTTGGCTGCCGCCATATCAAGAACTTCCCGAAAAAGCTGATGAGCGAACTTCAGCACTGTATCCTGGCACATCACGGCGAGCTGGAATACGGTTCCCCGAAAAAGCCGGCACTGGCAGAGGCAATGGCGCTTAATTATGCAGACAATACGGATGCCAAGCTTGAGACGATGCGTGAGCTCCTGAAAGGCGCCGGGGAAAATAAGGAGTGGCTGGGGTATAATAAGCTTTTTGAGTCGAATCTGAGAAAGAGTACGGAATTCGGAGGATTGCGGGAACATATTTAAGGAAGAGAACACGCGTGGCACCATAGACAAGACAGGGGCTTTGACATGAAACGAGTCCTCGTGTTTTGCCTATGGTACCAAGGGGCGGCTTTTGCGGGCAATAGTTTTAGAAGTGAAGGGGCAGAAGATGAAAAAAGACGATTTGGTAGTTGTGTCAGTTGAGGACATGAGCAGTGAAGGTATGGGAGTCGGGCATGTGGATGGCCTGGCTCTTTTTGTAAAGGATACTGTGATCGGCGACGTCGCTGAGGTCAAGATCATGAAGATGAAAAAGAATTATGGGTATGCGAGGCTGGTCCGTCTGCTTACGCCGAGCAGGGACCGCATTGAGCCGCCGTGTCCGGTGGCACGTCAGTGCGGCGGCTGTCAGATTCAGGCTATGAGTTATGAGGCACAGCTTCGCTTTAAGGAGAAAAAGGTACGGGAAAATCTTCAGCGTATCGGAAAGTTTGAAAATCTTCCCATGGAGCCGATTATCGGAATGAAGGAGCCGTACCGTTACCGCAATAAGGCTCAGTTCCCGGTTGGTAAGGATAAATCAGGGAAGCTGGTTGCAGGTTTTTACGCTGGACGGACGCATTCGATTATTGGCTGCCGTGATTGTTTGCTGGGGCATGAAATCAATCAGGTAATCCTGGATATTGTTTTGCAGCATATGGAAAAATACAGGATTCCGGCCTATGATGAGACAACGGGTGACGGCCTGGTGCGCCATGTGATGACGCGCGTGGGGTATCGGACCGGACAGATCATGGTCTGCCTTGTAATCAATGGCAGGAAGCTTCCGGGCGGGGAGGCTCTGGCAGAGGAGCTGATGCAGGTTCCGGGGATGACGAGCATTACTTTAAGCAGCAATCTGGAAAAAACGAACGTTATCATGGGCAAAAAACTTTCCCTGCTTGCAGGCAAGGAGTACATTGAGGACTTTATCGGGGACGTCTGTTTCCGGATTTCCCCGCTTTCTTTTTATCAGGTAAATCCGGTACAGACGGAAAAACTGTACGGCAAGGCGCTTGAGTATGCTGCTCTGACCGGTGAGGAGACAGTCTGGGACCTCTACTGCGGTATTGGAACGATTTCCCTGTTCCTGGCCCGCCGGGCAAAGCATGTTTATGGCGTGGAGATTGTACCAGAGGCAATCCGGGATGCCCGCAGCAATGCAGAGCTGAACCATATCACAAATGCAGACTTTTATGTGGGGAAAGCAGAGGAGGTTCTGCCGGAGAAATTTGAAAAGGAGCATATTTTTGCAGATGTAATTGTGATTGACCCTCCCCGCAAAGGATGCGAACAGAGCGTGCTGGATACCATGATACAGATGGCTCCGAAGCGCATTGTGTACGTAAGCTGCGATTCTGCGACTTTGGCGAGGGATTTGAAGTATTTGTGCGAGAAGGGGTATGAGCTGAAGAAGGTTTGTGCGGTGGATATGTTTGGTAACAGTGTTCACGTTGAAACAATCTGTAAATTAGTGCGGAAATAAGTGATCGAAAGTGCAATTTTGTCATACTGACATATATGCTAAATTCTTTTCTTCCTATATTCCATCGGTGTAACACCGGTAGCTGTCCGGAAGGTTTTGGAAAAATAAGGTGCATCTGAAAATCCACAGCGAAAAGCAATCTCCGTAATTGTGTTATTCGTTTCCAAAAGCATTTTTTTGGCAGTATTTAAACGGTAAGAAATCAAATATTCGCTTGGGCTCTGATGAAGGACACGTTGAAAACAACGCTGTGCTTCTCTGGCACTCAGGTTGGCGCTAGATGCAATTTCTGCCAGAGTCAGTTTTTCTGAATAATGCGTATGAATAAAAAGGAGCATATTTCGTAATCTATTTTCATTTTCAGAAGGGCATACATTTCCATGAAAGTTTGTCCGCAATTCATCTTGCAACAGGAGCCAGGTTTCGGACAAAAGATTTCGTGTCTGAAATTCAGCATCAGGATTTTGTTGCAGTTCTTTCAGATTTATAAGGTTTGCCAGAATAGAATTGCCTAATGGAGTGCCTCTGCGGATAATGTGGACTTCTATTTGACTGTTTTTCAGAATCGGATTCAGATATTTGGTCTCAAACCGGCTTCTGAAATGTCCGCTTAGAAAAACCGGGTGAAAAATATGATTAATTTCCAGTGCAGTATGTCCGGGAACAGCATTTTTTTTGGTATCCATGACATTTGTGTTGATAAAAAAACCATCACCCTGATGAATGGTATATTCAGCATTTACAGTTGTGATAATGCTTGTTCCTGTTTCAAGATAACCTAGTTCCAACTCTTCGTGCCAATGCCATGGGATTACAATATCTGTCAGATTGCGCTGGTGCATACAATAGGGATAATCCATTGACATTCCGTCAATTTGTTCAATTTGGTTTTCATCAAGCTGTAAAATACCCACTGATATTCCTCCTAAAAGTTATTTTTATAATAAATATACTATATTTGTCGTAATAATACAAGAAAATGGCGTATTTATTATGGGATATTGACATGAATTTGGCTAAAATACGTGTAAAGTATTTTAAAAGAATATCAGGAGGAAACAGACAATGGCAAATAATTTTGAGTATTATTCACCAACCCGTGTAGTATTTGGAAAAGAAACGGAACAGCAGGTAGGGAAACTGATCAGAGAATATGGCGGGAGCCGTGTATTAATTGTATATGGCGGTAAAAGTGCAATTCGTTCTGGCTTACTTGAAAAAACAAAAAATATTTTATTGCAGGAGAACCTTTATGTTGCTGAACTTGGCGGCGTTGTTCCGAATCCTCATCTTGAAAAAGTATATGAGGGGATTTAGATTGGTAAAAGGGAACAGATTGATTTTCTGTTGGCAATTGGTGGCGGGAGTACCATCGATACTGCAAAAGCAATTGCGTATGGACTGGCAGAACCGGAAAAAGATGTGTGGGAACTTTATGAACATACCAGAACAGCAGAGAAATGTCTTCCGGTTGCAAGTATTTTGACGATTGCAGCAGCAGGCAGTGAAACTTCCCGGGGAAGTGTAATTACGAATGAAAAGACACACGCAAAACGTGCCTATGATGATAACCTTGCCCGTCCCAAATTTGCTGTTATGAATCCAGAGTTGACAAAAACACTGCCGGATTATCAGACAGAATCCGGCTGCGTAGACATTATGATGCATACAATGGAACGTTATTTTACAAATGGCGGAAATATGGAAATTACGGATACTCTTGCAGAAGGACTACTGCGGACAGTTATGAAAAATGCACAGATACTGCATACAGAGCCTGAGAATTATGAGGCAAGGGCTGAGGTAATGTGGGCAGGAAGTCTTGCTCATAATGACTTGACGGGATGTGGAAATGATGGCGGGGATTTTATGTCACATACACTGGAACATGAACTGGGAGGAATGTTTGATGTGACACACGGTGCAGGCCTTGCAGCTATCTGGCCAAGCTGGGCACGTTATGTTTACCGTGAATGTTTGCCCCGTTTTGTAAGATTTGCAAAAAATGTAATGGGAGTAAGCGATGATGGCAGTGAGGAAGAAATTGCTATACAGGGAATTGAAGCAATGGAGAAATTCTATCACAGCATTGGCATGCCGGTTAATTTGCAGGAACTTGATGTTCACCCAGATGCTCAGCAGATCAGAAAAATGGCAGAACAGTGCTGTATTGCATGTGGGAGCCATACGGGTTCTGCCAGGAAACTGACACTTGAAGATATGATTGCCATCTATGTGATGGCAGATCAGGCAGGAAAATAAAGTTTATATTAAATCTCTTAAAACAGACGAAATCTCAATCTGAATATAAAAGTGAATAGTGGACTATCAGATATTTGATAGATTATGGGGATGCTTGCAGGAAAGCGTCCCTATTTTTGTTTATTAAGAAAGATCGTCCACAATTATTTCCGGCCTCTGCGTGTGCAGAAAAGACTGAGCAGGGTATACGAAGATGTCCGATGTGGAGGAATAGATAAATGGCCTGTACACGTATGAAAGGAAGAATTGTAAAGTGCAAAGAAGAGAAAAGGGACAGATTTATGACAAAAAATTCAGGTAGTTTGCCAATAATTTGTATTGTATAGTAATGCGAAACTTTGTACTATATTTAACAATGCAGGAGATATAATATGAAAAAAATGTTGTTTTTGTACAATCCCAGGCCTGGGAGGCGAACAGATTTATGACGGAAGCGTCGTCGGATCGTCAGATGCTCCCTGATGCGCGGAATGAAACGAAAGGAGTAAGTTATGTTTTATGCAGGCATTGATCTCGGCACCTCGGCCGTCAAGCTACTTTTGATGGATGGTGCGGGGAAAATTCAAAAAATTGTATCAAAAGAATACCCGATTTATTTTCCACATCCGGGCTGGTCTGAACAGAAGCCGGAGGATTGGTACGCGCAGACAATGGCCGGGCTGAAGGAGCTGTTTGCGGACTGTGACCGCAGTCAGGTTGCAGGGATCAGTTTTGGCGGGCAGATGCATGGTCTTGTAATACTTGATGAACAGGATCAGGTGATCCGGCCGGCAATTCTGTGGAATGACGGCCGTACCAGTGAAGAATGTGATTATCTGAATAATAGGATTGGCAAAGAAAAGCTTTCTGAGTATACGGCAAATATTTCCTTTACCGGCTTTACGGCGCCGAAAATCCTCTGGGTAAAAAATAAAGAACCGGAGAATTTTGCAAGGATTGCAAAAATTATGCTTCCAAAGGACTACATAGCGTATCGCCTTTCAGGTATCCACTGCACGGATGTGTCGGACGCATCCGGCATGCTCGTGTTTGACGTAAAGAACCGCTGCTGGTCCAAAGAGATGCTGGACATTTGCGGTGTGAAGGAAACTCAGATGGCAAAGGTCTATGAGAGTTATGAGGCTGTGGGAACGGTGCTTCCGGAAATCGCAAAGGAGCTTGATATACCGGAGAGTGTAAAGATTGTCGCAGGAGCAGGAGATAATGCAGCAGCGGCAGTGGGCACCGGTACAGTCGGGGATGGCAGGTGCAACATTTCCCTGGGTACGAGCGGTACGATTTTTATCTCTTCCGAAAAATTCGGTGTGGATAAATTTAATGCGCTACATGCGTTTGCACATGCGGACGGACACTATCATCTGATGGGCTGTATGCTGAGCGCGGCATCCTGTAATAAATGGTGGATGGATGAGATCATCGGCACACAGGATTATGCCGGTGAACAAAAACAGATCGAAAAGCTGGGAGAAAATCATGTGTATTTCCTTCCTTATCTGATGGGAGAGC
>CAOJHI010000122.1 GCA_948436005.1 uncultured Lachnospiraceae bacterium | reverse complement strand
GCAAACCTCCAGGACATCGCCGGCAGAAACATACTGCAGCATCGGGATTTCCAGCTTCAGGAATTCCTCATACGCCTCGGTGCTGTCCCACGATGCACGTTTCTGGCACGCCTCGGGCGAAGCCATGTCCACCGTATAAACCCGTTCGATCTCAATCCCCTGCAAATCAGGATACAGCGCTGTAAACGCACCGATATGATCCTGATGCGGGTGCGTCAAAATCCAGGCATCCACCTTCCCTCCGAGCTTTTTAATTGTTTCCCGCACAAAACCGGCGTCCTCCGTCCAGCCGCCGTCCACGACGACCAGGCCCTTTTCCGGATGATAAACCGTGTAAAACATGGAATTAATCTCGCGCGGCCCGTACTGTGTAACCGTCCACCCGTTTTCGGCATAAGCGCTGTCCTTTGCCCTTTTTCTTACATCCGATCCTCCGTGGCCCGACAAGTAAAACACACAAGCTGTCAGGCAAAAGACCAGAAGAATACCTCCTGCTAACTGTTTCCTTTTATTCATACGTTCTTTCCTCCCCCGAATATGTTATACCATATTTGGAAATCTTTGCGCAAGTAATCACAGTTTTTGCTTGCGCCCTGCACACAAAACCTTTAAAATAGAAAAAAATCACATGAACGATGGAGATGCTTATGATACGAATTATTTTAATTACCGTCTTTGTAATTCTTTTTCTGATTCTTTCCATTCCGGTTTTTCTGGTCGAATGGATCATCGGAAAATTCAACCCCCGGCTTCGGGATATCAGTTCCCTGCGCATTGTGCAGGGAGCGTTTCGGATTGTGATCCTGCTTTCGGGCGTCAAACTTACCGTCATCGGGGAAGAACATATCCCAAAGGATGAGGCGGTGCTTTATATCGGTAATCACCGCAGCTATTTTGATATTGTCCTGACCTACGCGCGCTGCCGGAACCTGACCGGATATGTGGCCAAAAAAGAAATGCTGAAGATCCCTCTTCTTTCCCGCTGGATGAAGTTTCTTCACTGCCTGTTTTTAGACCGTTCCGACATCCGCGAAGGCCTGAAAACTATACTGCAGGCCGTGGAGCAGGTAAAAAGCGGAATCTCGGTCATGATTTTTCCGGAAGGCACGCGAAATAAAAATGACAGCGAACTGGAGCTCCTCCCATTCCACGAGGGTTCCTTCAAAATCGCTGTCAAATCCGGCTGTCCGATCATTCCGGTTTCCATTACGAATTCCTCTGCACTTTTTGAGGATCATTTTCCATTCGTAAAAGCAGTACCGGTTATCATTGAATACGGAGCGCCGATATATCCGAAGGACCTGCCGCGGGAAGAGCAGAAATTTATCGGAAAATACGTACAGTCACTTATTACGGATACTCTGAAAAAAAACAGAACTGCCCTTCGCTGATAAAAGTCGGGCAGTAAAAGGGCTGTCATAAGAAAGAACGCACCTGCCGTATACGTATTTGGAAAAATATGTATACGGTATTTTTACGCCTTCCTATGGCAGCCCCTGTCTTGCTCTCAATTTATTACTGATTTCTATGTTGCCCGCTTTTTTATTTCTTTTACTTTGTTAATGTTTCTTTATGGCCGTCAGTTTTCTCTTTCTGGTTTTTTACATTGTTTTTTACAATTCATTTTTACACTTCATTTTTACGCTTCTTTTTTCATTCTTCCTTTGTTATACTTCCACTTCCTCTATATTCTCTGTCTCCTCCGCATCCTCCATCTCTTCCATATCCTCTGCTTCCTGCATAACTGCCTTCTCATAAGCATCGAGAATCATCTGCTGAATGCGGCTGCGCGTCCCTGTGTTGATCGGGTGCGCAATGTCGCGGTATTCACCATCTGATGCCCTGCGGCTCGGCATTGCGATAAAGAGTCCTTTTTCTCCCTCGATCACTTTAATATCATGAACAACAAACTCTTCATCCAGGGTAATGGAAACTACTGCTTTCATCTTTCCTTCTTTTGTAATTTTTCTCACTCTTACATCTGTAATTGTCATGGATTTATCCTCCGTAGTTACTTAATTTTTTTGATGCAGAACAGGAACAGTGCAGGGAACAAAACGTCTCAAAGCACCTTTAGATTACTCTTTCTATGCTACATTTCTATACTAAATCTCTATATTACATTTCTATATATTACATTCCTATATGACATTTCTATGCTACAGTACATACCGCGCATTTTCTTCTATCACTATTCTCACGCCATCCTCGCCCACATAGCGGGAACCTGCGCGGATCGTATCCCGGCTTTCCACAATGCAGTTTTCCAGATAAACATTGTCACCCAGATATACGTCATTTAAGATAATCGAATTTTTAATTACACAATTTTCACCTACAAATACTTTTTTAAAGATCACAGAATTTTCTATTTGTCCGTTGATAATACAGCCGTTCGCAACCAGGCTGTTTTTCACAACGCTGCCCGGATTATATTTTGCAGGCGGATTGTCATCCACCTTTGAATGTACATCCGGATATTCACGGAAGAAATAATCCCGTACCTCTTTCCTGAGGAAATCCATATTTGTCTGATAGTAAGATTCTACAGAAGCTATATTACTCCAGTATTCGTTTATTTTATATCCGTATATACGCTTCACATCTTTATAACGGATCAGTACATCCCGGACAAAATCATGGCGTCCTTCTTCAATTGACCGCTCGATCAGTTCAATGAGCTGGCGGCGGCGCAGTACATAAATACCGCATGAGATCGTATGGGATGACGCTGCCATCGGCTTCTCGTCAAACTGTACGATTCTGCTGTCCTCGTTCATTTTCAAAAGCCCGAAGCGCGTCACATTCTCTGTCATGGGGATGTCTTTGCAGACCACTGTAATATCTGCCTTCTTTGCAATGTGATATTCCAGCACCTTGGAAAAATCCATTTTGTACACACAGTCTCCTGATGCAATCACCACATACGGCTCATGACATTCTTTCAGGAAATCAAGATTCTGATGGATTGCATCGGCGGTTCCTCTGTACCAGAAATCATTGTCTGAAGTCACCATGGGTGGAAAAACAAACAGCCCGCCCTGCTTCCGCCCGAAATTCCACCATTTTGAGGAACTCAGATGCTGATTCAGAGACCGGGAATTATACTGCGTCAGCACAGCCACCTTCTGAATCCCGGAATTCGTCATACTGCTGAGCGCAAAATCGATACTGCGAAAGCTTCCCGCTACCGGCATTGCGGCAATCGCCCTTTTATTGGATAACTCTTTCATTCTGAAGCTGTTCCCGCCAGCCAAAATAATTCCTACCGCTCTCACTGTATATCACCTGCCTTGTCCAAAGTCCCGCCGCTTTTTAAAATACCGTCCGGATAATCCTCCGGCACAGTGATTCCCGTCACAGCTGTATTTTTCCCGATCTTTACATGTGGAGGAATTACCGCATTTTCTCCAACCACAGCCAAGCCAAACGCATAAACGGACGGCTTGCGGCGATTCGGGGTTTCCTCGAAAGTGCCAAGCTCAGCGCCCTCTCCAATCACACTGCCCTCTGCAATGATCGCTTTATTGACAACTGCCCCCTGTTTAATCACCGTATTCTGCATGATAATTGAATCCCGCACAACAGCCCCTTCTTCAATGATCACGCCACAGCCAATGATAGAATTGTAAACCGCCCCGTAAATTTCAGAACCGTCCCCGATCAGGCAGCGCTCTGTCACCGCTTTCTCTGACACAAACTGGGGCGGTAGAATATCATTTTTCGTATAGATTTTCCAGAATTCCTCGTACAGATTGAATTCGGGAATAATATCAATCAGCTCCATATTGGCTTCCCAGTAAGAGCCGAGTGTCCCGACATCCTTCCAGTAGCCATTATACTGATAGGCCACCAGGGTCTGTCCTTTTTTATGGCAATAGGGAATGACGTGTTTTCCAAAATCACAGTTGCTCTGATCCCGAAGCGTAATCAGCGCTTCTTTCAATGCTTTCCATGTAAATATGTAAATTCCCATGGATGCAAGATTGCTTTTAGGCTCTTCCGGTTTTTCCTGGAATTCCTGAATTTTTCCGTTCTCATCTGCCACTACAATGCCAAAACGGCTGGCTTCCTCCATCGGAACAGACATCACTGCAATGCTGACATCCGCCCCATGCGCTTTGTGAAAATCCAGCATAACCTCATAGTCCATTTTATAAATGTGATCACCGGAGAGAATCAGAACGTATTCCGGATTGAAGGATTCCATGTATGCCAGATTCTGATAAACTGCATTCGCTGTACCGGTGTACCATTCCGTTTTCCCTACCTTTTCATAAGGAGGCAGTACGGACACACCGCCGATGTTTTTATCAAGATCCCATGGAATACCGATGCCGATGTGCGTATTCAGCCGAAGGGGCTGATACTGTGTCAGAACGCCTACTGTATCAATACCTGAATTAATACAATTACTCAAAGGGAAATCAATAATACGGTATTTACCGCCAAAAGCTACTGCCGGCTTTGCCACCTTGGAGGTAAGTACCCCAAGCCGGCTGCCCTGTCCCCCGGCCAGAAGCATGGCTATCATCTCTTTTTTAATCACGTTATCACCTCTTGCTTTTTATTTCCAGCCCATTATACCATAGCTTTTTTCAGAAGTGAACAATTTTTACAATATTTTCTATATTTTTTCCATGTTTTTATCAGTTTTAACTCACACTCTATTTTCCAATTTTTTATATTTTTCAATTTTCCATCATTATTACACTTTTTTCTCTTTTTATTTTTGTCTAAAATTACTATTTTCTGTATTTTGCAGCAAAATCTGACGCCATTTGCAGTCTTCTTCCGTATCTGTCAACGGAAACCCTTGAGAAAATCCTTGGAATTTTATTCTGAAAATAGTATACTGTACATAACTTTAACATAAGGAGACGTTTATCATGTATCAGATAGATTATAATAAACCGGTGCATATCCATTTTATCGGAATCGGCGGTATCAGCATGAGCGGTCTTGCGGCCATACTCCTCGGACGTGGTTTTTCTGTCAGCGGTTCAGATGCCAAAAAAAGTGAACTCACGAACTGGCTCACAGGTCTTGGCGCACATATTTCCTACCCGCAGCGCGCGGAAAACATCACAGACGATATTGACGTAGTCGTTTACACCGCAGCCATTCACCCGGACAATCCGGAATTTATTGCAGTCACAGAAAAACAGCTTCCCATGCTGACAAGAGCACAGCTCCTGGGCGAACTCATGCGCAATTATGAGACAGCTGTGGCCGTTGCCGGAACACACGGCAAAACTACTACTACTTCTATGCTTTCCCATATCATGCTCTCCGGAGCGCTTGACCCCACCATCTCTGTGGGCGGCATCCTGAAATCAATCGGGGGCAATGTCCGTGTCGGTACATCGGGCAATTTTCTGACTGAAGCATGTGAATATACGAACAGCTTTCTGGAGCTTTTTCCGACGCTCGGCATCATTTTAAATGTTGATGCAGACCACCTTGACTTTTTTAAGGATCTTGATGACATCCGCCATTCCTTCCGCCTCTTTGCAAAAAGAATTCCGGATGGCGGCGCCCTTGTGATCAACCAGGCAATCGCCGGACTTTCCGGGATTACGGACGGACTTTCCTGCAGCGTATACACGTTTGGCATTGGCACAGGCGATTATCAGGCAGTGAATGTTTCTTACGATGCCTCCGGTTGCGGAAGCTTTGACCTCAAAAAAGGGACGGAGGTTCTGGGACATTTTACACTTCGCGTTCCCGGTGAACACAATGTCTCAAATGCCGCAGCTGCTCTGGCTGCCGGTGATCTGCTCGGCATCGGAGCTGCCGCTATGGCAGAGGGGCTCTCCGCCTTCACCGGAACAGACCGTCGTTTCCAGAAAAAAGGAGAAATCGGCGGTGTGACCATTATCGACGATTACGCGCACCATCCCACAGAGATCAAGGCAACACTCCATGCTGCCCGGAAGTATTCTGCCCGCAAGGTCTGGTGTGTGTTCCAGCCTCATACCTATACCCGGACCAAGGCTCTGATGGATGAGTTTGCTGACGCGCTCTCCCTTGCCGATGCTGTGATACTGGCAGATATCTATGCTGCCCGTGAAACTGACACGCTTGGCATCAGTTCTGATACACTCCGGCAAAAACTGGAAATACTCCAGAAAGAGGCTTACTATTTTCCGACCTTTGAAGAAATTGAAACATTTCTCCTGGAAAAATGTCAGCCAGGCGACCTCGTTCTCACAATGGGAGCCGGAGATGTCGTAAAAATCGGTGAAAACCTGCTTGGAAATTAAGTTTCTTTACGTTTATGTTAATTTTCTTTGAAAAAGTTTTACTTTTTTATCCCCGGACATCTGTTGATAAGTTCAGATGCCGGGGATGCTGTATTTACAGCTAAAACAAGCCAGACCACATAGTTATCCACATTATCCACAGACTTATTCACATCTTCTGTGACTACCCCTGTGGATTTTTTTGTGGACAATCTGATTTACATAACTTATTTCGACTTTTTACCATTTTCCCACTGTTTTTGCCCTGTAATCTTATTATTGTCAACTTTTTATCCACATTATCCACATTCTTCACTGACAACCGCCGGGGATATCTGTCCGGAAAACTGGCTGTTCTCATTTTCTTCCGGATATGCTATACTGTCTTTGGTGCCATTTGCCAGGGACACAGGCCCTGCCAGATGACGAGATGCATGACTGAACAGACAGGGGAGAACATCATGAAAATTTATACGGACACACCGGAAGGGTTCACTGTGATACACAATACATTTATTGACCAGTACATGCCGCATGCCAGCGGAGAATACGTCAAGGTCTACCTTTATCTTCTGCGCTGTGCGAACACGCACAGAGAACTGTCACTCTCCTCGATTGCCGACGTGTTCGATCATACGGAAAAAGATATTCAGAGGGCTCTTGCTTACTGGGAAAAACAAAATCTGCTGCGTCTTAACACCAATGCAGACGGCGAGCTTTCCTCTGTAACCTTTACGGAAAAGCAGACAAACCGTCCGGATTTTGCAGACAAACTGGAGGAAGCCCTTCCTGCCAGGAATGTGCCAAAGACATCCGAACCTGTTTCTGACAGCAGCGCAGAACAGCTTCCTGCCCGGGAGCGGATTGCAAAAGCAAAGGAGCAAAAAGAAATTCAGCAGCTCTTCTACGTGGCGGAACAGTACCTGCAAAGGCCGCTGACCTCCTCGGAACAAAGCGATTTCATCTATTATTATGATCAGCTGCAGTTTTCCACTGATCTAATCGAATATCTGCTGGAATACTGTATTTCCAAGGGCTGTGCGAGCCGCCATTATATGAAAAAGGTAGCGCTTGCCTGGGCAGAGGCCGGAATCACCTCAGTCCTTCAGGCCAAACAGGAGACAACCCTTCATAATAAAAACTACTTCACGGTTATGAATGCCTTTGGCATCAAGAACCGCAACCCTGCCGCAGCGGAACAAAAAAGTATGGCGCGCTGGTTCGACGAATTCGGTTTTTCCATTGAGATCGTCCTGGAAGCCTGCAACCGTACCATCCGCCAGACGCATCAGCCAAGCTTTGATTATGCAGATAAAATTTTAAATGGGTGGTATAAAAACGGCGTGACTTCCCTTGCCGATATTAGCCAGCTCGACGCCAGACGAAAGGCAGAACAGAAAAAAGAGCAGCCCCGGACAGACCGGCCTCAGAAAGCAGCGGCCGGTTCAGGTAATCGGTTCAATAATTTCTCGCAGAGGGAATACGATTACAGTCAGTTGGAAAGGCAGTTGCTTAATTAAGGGAAAGGGTTATTGAGGATGGGTATTGGGAGGAGGACGGCCCCGGGTAATTCATACAAAAACGGGGTTCCGACAAACAAGTCACCCCTTATTTTGTATGAATTACCCGGGGCCTGACTTTGTAATGCCTTTTGAGATAATGCCTTTTGAGATAATGCCTTTTGAGATATTGGCTTTTGAAATATTGGCTCTTGAGTTATTCGTTCTTGAGTTATTGGTTCTTGAGTTATTAGCTATTGTGTTATTGGCTTTTGTGTTATTTGGCTTTTGTGTTATTTGGCTTTTGTGTTATTAGCTATTGTATTATTAGCTTTTGTGTTATTAGCTTTTGTGTTATTTGACTTTTGAGATATTGACTCTTGTTTTTTATGACAGTAAGTTTTTATGGTTTTGGAAATTACTTATTAGATAATTATGTGACTGTGAAACACGTTTTCAAAGTCAGAATCATGATACACTGTACAAAATAAGGGGTGACTTGTTTGTCGGAACCCCGTTTTTGTACAGTGTATCATGATTCGTCCGTCTTCAAATCTATCGCTATTATTCACTATCTTAACTGGAAGGAGCTCCTATGGGACTTTCAAATGAGCAGTATAATCGGATTATGAGGGATTATCAGAGGCAGCAGACGATTAACCGGCAGGGGCTTGAGGAACGGCGGGAGGAAATTTATGCGCGGTTTCCGGAGTTTTCTGAGATTGATGCCCGGATTGCTGCTGCCAGTACGGCATGTGCGCGCCGGATGCTGTTGGACGAGATGTCGGCGGATTCGGCTCCTGTCGATGCTCTGAGGGCGCAGATTGAGGGGCTGTCCGGTCTCCGCAGTGAACTCCTTCGGAAGGCCGGTTATCCTGTGGATTACCTGGAAATGCGTTATCACTGCCCGGACTGCCAGGATACCGGTTATATCGGAACGCAGAAATGCCACTGTTTCCGTCAGGCAGCGATTGATCTGCTTTATACGCAGTCTAATCTGAAGGAAATCCTTGAGGTGGAGAATTTCTCTTCGTTCTCTATGGAATACTATTCAGAGGCTATTTCAGACCCTGTGACGGGTCTTTCTGCTGCACAGACGGCCAGACGTGCATTTGATGAGTGCAGACGGTTTGTGGAGGATTTTGACCAGCGTTTTCAGAATCTGTTTCTTTACGGGGATACGGGGCTTGGGAAGACATTCCTCTCTCACTGTATTGCGCGGGAATTGCTGGACAGCACGCATTCGGTCATTTACTTTTCGTCTTTCCGGCTTTTTGATCTGTTTGCTGATTCTACATTCGGACGCAGCAATCCTCAGCAGGCCCAGGAACTTGAGCAGCAGATTTTTGACTGTGATTTTCTGATCATTGATGATCTTGGGACAGAACTCGTAAATTCGTTTGTGGCTTCCCAGCTTTTTTATGTGCTGAATGAACGGATTCTGCGCCAGAAAAGTACGCTGATTTCCACCAACCTTTCCCTTGGTACCTTTGCCGATACTTACTCGGAGCGCGTATTTTCCAGAATTTCCAGCAGCTACACCATGCTGAAGCTAATTGGCGATGATATCCGGCTTCAGAAAAAAATATCCGCTGCAAACACTTGACGGAGCTTATTTTTATGGTAAAATCTGTACAGCAGAACACTCGAAAAATATTTATACATAAGTACCGCTGGCATCCAGCGACAGGAGGATTACAATATGGAATTCCAATCTGCAAATGAACGAAATCTTGAGACTATCCCGGTAGGTGAGCTTGGTATTATACCGCTGAAGAGCTGTGAAACACTTGGCAAAAAGATTGATGCACATATCGTACAATGGCGGCAGGAACGTGAACATGAACAC
>CAOJHI010000121.1 GCA_948436005.1 uncultured Lachnospiraceae bacterium | reverse complement strand
CAACCAGAGTCAGAATAAAACAAAATCCGGAAAACAGCCGGAATCAAAATAAAACAAAAACCGGAAAACAGCTGGAATCAAAATAAAACAAAAACCGGAAAACAGCTGGAATCAAAATAAAACAAAATCCGGAAAGCAGCTGGAATCAAAATAAAACAAAAGCCGAAAAAATAGCCAGAGTCAGAATCGGAACAAAACCAGAATCAGAACCGAAAATCAGAATCAGAGCCCAAAATCAGAATCAGGGAAACAGGTACCTCCCGAGGTGACTTGTTTGCGTCGGAACCTCGGGAGGTACCTGTTTCCCTGATTCGTCCGGCTCTATCGTCCCCTGCGCGTTCTGATTCGTCCGGCTCTATCGTCCCCTGCGCATTCTGATTCGTCCGGCTCTATCGTCCCTACGCATTCTGATTCGTCCGGCTCTATCGTCCCCTACGCATTCTGACTCGTCCGGTTCCCCCTTGATTGCACCCTAAGAACAGAAAGGAGCTGATCCCACATGAATCTGCTTGTAACAACTGCCAATTCCTTTTACGGCCACGGAGGCTACGGCGCATACCGCTATTTTGACTGGACCTATCTGCTTGTCATAGCAGGCCTTCTCATTTCCATGATAGCCTCCGCAAATGTAAAAGGTACCTTTAACCGATATTCGAAAGTCCGCAGTATGAGCGGCCTCACCGGAGCCATGGCGGCTCAGAAAGTGCTGCAGCTGTCCGGCATTCAGGACGTCAGAATCGAGCATATTTCCGGAAATCTGACAGACCACTATGATCCGAGGACAAAAGTTTTAAGGCTTTCTGACAGCACCTACAGCTCCAATTCCGTTGCGGCTGTCTGCGTTGCGGCACATGAATGCGGCCATGCGATCCAGCATCAGAAAAGTTATGGGCCGCTGGTACTACGCAGTACACTGGTTCCGGCTGCGAATCTTGGCTCAACACTGGCGTGGCCGGTGTTTCTGATGGGACTCATTTTTTCAATGCGCCCGCTTCTTACGGTTGGGATTGTTTTATTTTCTCTGGCAGTTATTTTTCAGCTGGTGACACTTCCGGTTGAGTTTAACGCTTCCTCAAGAGCGCTGAAAGTTCTGGAACAGGGAGGGATTCTTGGTGACACAGAGCTTGCCGGAGGCAAAAAAGTGCTCGGAGCGGCAGCGCTGACCTATGTGGCCAGTCTGGCGGCATCCATTCTTCAGCTTCTGCGGCTGATTATTCTTGCGGGAGGAAGAAATCGTGACTAAACCTCTGAACATAAGAGAAATTGCGCTGGAAATTCTGATGGAGATTACAGAAGAGGAAGCTTACAGTCATGTGGTGATGAGACAGGTTCTGGAAAAATACCAGTATCTTGAGAAAAGGGACCGTGCATTTATTACAAGATGCGTGGAGGGGACGCTCGAGCATATGATTCAGATGGATTATATCATTGAGCAGTTTTCCAATGTTCCGGTCTATAATATGAAACCGCTGATCCGCAATCTTCTGCGCATGTCTGTTTATCAGATGAAATACATGGACAGTGTGCCGGACTCGGCTGTCTGCAATGAGGCTGTGCGGCTCGCTCAGCGCAGAGGATTTTATAATTTAAAAGGATTTGTGAATGGGGTACTGCGCAATACGGCGCGCAGGCTTGGACAGGTGTGTTATCCGGATCCGAAGCTGGAACCGCTGCATTATCTGTCTGTAAAATACTCGTTTCCGATCTGGATGCTGGATAAATGGGTGGCACAGTTCGGATACGAGACAACGGAAAAAATCTGCCGCGATACCCATATGGAAAAGCCTACCATAGTGAGGTGTAATCTGGCAAAGGCTTCCCGTGAGGAAATTATTCAGGAGCTTGAAGAGCAGGGGATTCGGACCGAACCGCATCCATATCTGGATTATGCGCTGAAAATTTCCGGTTATAATTATATCAAGGCAATCTCAGCGTTTAAAAAAGGCTGGATTCAGGTGCAGGACATCAGTTCCATGCTGGTTGCTGAGGTTGCGGCCCCGAATTGGGGGGATACGTGCTTTGACGTATGTGCGGCGCCCGGAGGAAAAAGTCTGCATATAGCAGAAAAGCTGATGGGAAGCGGGTGTGTGGAAGCAAGAGATGTGTCTGAATATAAGGTAAAGCTGATGCAGGAAAATATAGACCGCATTGGAGCAATCAATATTCAGGCTGTTTTGAAGGATGCAACTTTGCGTGACGAGGCGTCCGTGCAGAGGGCTGATATTGTTCTGGCTGATGTGCCGTGTTCAGGGCTTGGAGTAATTGGAAAGAAACAGGACATTAAGTATAAAATGTCAGAGAAGCAGCAGCAGGATATTATCCGGCTGCAAAGACGGATTCTTTCAGCTGTGCAGGAGTACGTAAAACCGGGCGGAGTGCTGATTTACAGTACGTGCACGATCGGAGCAGATGAGAATCAGTACAATATTAAATGGTTTCTTGACAATTTCCCGTTTCATCTGGAAAGTATTGATCCGTATATCTGTGACGAATTAAAGGGAAGAACGACAGGAGGAGGTTATATTCAGCTTCTTCCGGGCCTGCACCAGTCGGATGGATTTTTTATTGCAAGACTGCGCCGTGAGGATGAGAGCAGGAATACGTTCGAAGAAGGATAAAGGACAGCAGACATGGATGAGAGAGATATCAGATCTTATACGTATGAAGAAGTACAGCAGGCGCTTGCCGGAATGGGGGAAAAACCGTTTCGGGCAAAACAGCTGTATCAGTGGATGCATGAGAAGCTGGCTGCTGGTTTTGAGGAGATGACAAATCTTCCCGGGAGCCTGAGGGACAGACTGGCTGAACGATTTACCTATACGTCTTTGGACATGGTGGACCGCATGGTTTCAGCGCTGGACGGAACAGAAAAATATCTGTTTCGCCTTGCGGACGGAAATGTGATTGAAAGTGTGCTGATGCGTTATCACCACGGAAATTCTGTCTGTATTTCGTCCCAGGCAGGATGCCGGATGGGGTGCCGCTTCTGTGCGTCAACACTTGGCGGGCTTACGCGAAACCTTCTGCCGTCCGAGATGCTGGGTCAGGTATACCAGATTCAGCGGCTGTCCGGTGAGCGTGTATCAAACCTTGTGGTCATGGGGACCGGAGAGCCGCTTGACAATTATGAGAATCTGCTGCGGTTCCTGAGGCTGCTGACCGATGAACACGGATTACATATCAGCCAGAGGAATGTGACGGTGTCCACCTGCGGTATTGTAGAAAATATCCGCCGCCTGGCAGATGAAAAAATGCAGATAACGCTGGCACTCTCTCTGCACGCATCGAGTCAGGAAAAACGCAAGGAACTGATGCCGATTGCATATAAATATGAATTGAAGGATGTACTGGATGCCTGCCGTTATTATTTTGCACAGACCGGGCGGAGGATTACGTTTGAATACAGCCTGGTGGCCGGAGTAAATGATACGGCAAAAGATGCGGCGGAGCTGGGGGCGCTGATTTCAGGAATTAACTGCCATGTGAACCTGATTCCGGTCAATCCGATTAAAGAGCGCAGCTACATTCAGCCTGACCGGAGCGCTGTGGAGGCCTTTAAAAATAAACTTGAAAAATACCGGATAAATGTTACTATTAGAAGAGAAATGGGCCGTGATATAGGCGGAGCCTGCGGCCAGCTCAGAAAGAGTTATATCGAGGAACAGAGAAAGGAAACAGGAGTATGAAGACGTATAGCATCACAGATATCGGCAAGAGACGTTCTGTCAATCAGGACTTTGTCTATGCCTCCGACCAGCCGGTTGGGAATCTGTCCAATATGCTGATTGTGGCGGACGGTATGGGCGGCCATAATGCGGGAGACCTGGCGTCGCGCTATACCGTCGAATCTATGGTTGATTATATCGAAAATGCCAGGGAGCAAAGGCCGATTCCCTTGCTGAGCGAGTCCATTCACCATGCAAATGAACTGGTGATGGAGAAAGCAAAAACAGACAGAGCACTGGAAGGTATGGGAACCACTGTTGTGGCAGCGACCATAAAAGATGATTATCTGTATGTGGCAAATGTGGGAGACAGCCGTCTTTATCTGATCGATCAGGAAATTGAGCAGATCACAAGGGATCATTCTCTTGTGGAAGAGATGATTCGGGTTGGGGAGCTTCAGCGGAAGGATGCGAGAAGCCACCCGGACCGGAATATTATTACGAGGGCCATTGGAGCCAGAGCTCCGGTCAAAGTTGATTTTTTTGATGTTAAGCTGGAGCAGGGCGACAAGATTCTGCTGTGCTCTGACGGGCTGACGAACATGGTGGAAGACGAAGACATTTTATATATTGTGAAAAAGAGCGCCTCACTGAAGGAGGCAGCGCAGCGTCTGATCACAGAGGCAAATAAGAATGGCGGAAAAGACAACATCTCAGTAGTCCTTGCTGAATTTTAACTGACGGGGTATTTATATGTTAAAAGTCGGAATGTTTATTCAAAACAGATATGAAATTATATCCCGTATCGGATCGGGCGGGATGGCTGACGTTTATAAAGCGAAAGACCATAAACTAAACCGTTTTGTGGCGGTAAAGGTACTGAAAAAAGAATTTCGGGATGACAAGGTATTTATTTCCAAGTTTCGGGTGGAGGCGCAGTCTGCCGCAGGCCTGGCGCATTCCAATATTGTGAATATTTATGATGTCGGTGAAGAAGCCGGTATTTATTATATTGTTATGGAGCTGATCGAGGGGATTACTCTGAAAGAGTACATCAAAAATAAGGGACACCTGTCCGTTCGTGAGGCCACGAGCATTGCGCTGCAGATTTCAGCAGGGCTGGAGGCAGCGCACAACAACGGTATTATTCACAGAGATGTAAAACCGCAGAATATCATGATTTCCACGGACGGAAAGGTAAAAGTGGCTGATTTTGGTATTGCGCGTGCGGTTACGACAAATACTGCAAATTCTGCTGCGATGGGGTCTGTGCACTACAGTTCTCCGGAACAGTCCAGAGGCGGTTACAGCGATGAGAAAAGTGATATCTATTCTCTCGGCATTACGATGTATGAGATGCTGACCGGCTGTGTGCCGTTTGACGGAGATACGGCTGTGGCTGTTGCGATTCGCCATTTGCAGGAAGAAATCCATGGACCTGCGGAGCTTGTTCCGGAGATCTCCTACAGCACCAATCAGATTGTATTAAAATGTACACAGAAAAATCCGGATCGCCGTTACGCAAATATGACGGAACTGATCCGGGATCTGCGGGAGTCCCTCGTAAATCCGGAGGGGGACTTTGTTGTGCGCTCAGAGGAGACGCATGCGGCAAAGGCAAAAGAGAAAGGAATGCCTGCCCGCGAACCGGGCCAGGGAGGGCCTGAACAGAAAATGCCGGCCTACGATGAATCCTTTGATGTGGGCGCAGCGGCGAATCTCCATACGCAAAGCAGCGGGCCTGCAACGAACCGGGCCTATCAGCCGGGAAGCTATTATCAGAAAAGCACTTACCAGGAAGTTCCTCTGGACCGTTCAGAGGGCCAGGATGGAGGCCCATGGGAAGACGAACTGGATGGAGAACGAAGTGCCAGAGAGTATGATCCGTATTTTGATGCATATGACAATCCGGACGACTATGCGATCCGGGAAGGCGGCTATAAGCTTGACGAGGGCTTTGCACCCAAAAAAGAAAAGCGCAGGGATGATTCCGACATCGGACTGAATCCGCGTCTGGAAAAGGCGGTTACGGTGGGGGGCATTATCGTTGCAGTCATTATCGGCTGTGTATTTCTTGTGCTGCTTGCAAATGCTTTTGGACTGTTTAATTTCAGAAAGAAACCGAAACAGACAGAGCAGGCGACAGAGCAGATGATGCAGACAGAAGCCGTTCAGACCGTTTCTGTGCCAAAGATAGACGGAAAGTCAGAAAAAGAGGCACTTGATCTGCTGGCAAGTTTTGGCCTTCCCGGAAAGAAAACGGGAGAGGGAAAAGCAGACGGCTATCAGCCTGGGCAGGTTTATAATCAGAGCCCCAAAGCAGGTGAAATGGTAACACAGGGAAGTACGGTCAGCTATCAGGTTGTTGAGGAAGAGGAGGATTTTGTTCTCTCTGATCTGAGCAATCAGGAGCAGAACCAGGCACAGGCATTTTTGCTCACCAAAGGGCTGAAATGTGAAGTTGATACATCCAGACAGAGCGATACAGTTGCTTACGGCCATGTCATTACCACAGAACCGGGACCCGGGACGAAAGTCAAGCCAGGAGACACTGTGAAGTTGTTTGTGAGCCAGGCTCCGCAGACAGAGCCTGAATATGTTCAGGTTCGTGATCTGTATTATTATTCCAAGGAGGTTGCCACAGAAGCGCTGGAGCTGCAGGGCTTTATTCCGGCATATGATTATGAGCCGAACAATGAAGGCGTGCCGGACGGATGGGTCATCCGCAGTGTACCGGCAGGCGGTGAACAGGCAGCCAAAGGTTCTACCGTAACCTTGATTATCAGCACAGGACCCGGCCAGATGCCGGCAGGTGATGACAATATCACTATTTCGAATGAAGGAGCAGGTACCCCTGGCGCTGCGGGGACGTGGAGGTGTAATGCGTCTCTGGATTCTCCGGCAGGCTACAACGGACAGCCGGTGCGTATCACTTTGAAACAAAACGGCACAGAGACAACGGTTTTCGAGGGAACGACGACTTTCCCGTATTCTTTTGAGGTGGAGGGAGCTTCCGGGGTGTCGGAAGGCACGGCGTATGTTTATTTGCTGGACCCAAGTACCAATGCAGTGACCAGTACGATTGAATACGCAGGGATTACATTTAGTCAGGTGAATTGATGCAGGGAAAAATTATCAGAGGCGTCGGCGGTTTCTATTACGTACATGCAGAAGACGACGCAGTTTATGAGTGCAGGGCAAAAGGAATTTTCCGTAAAGACAAAAAGAAACCGCTGGTAGGGGATAATGTGAAAATTTCTGTACTTGATGAAGAACAGAAAACAGGAAATGTAGATGAGATTTTGCCCAGAAAAAATGCCCTGGTGCGCCCTGCCGCGGCAAATGTAGACCAGGCGCTTGTTGTCTTTGCGGTGACGAGTCCGAATCCGAATCTGAATCTGCTTGACCGTTTTCTGATTTCAATGGAGCAGCAGCAGGTACCGGTGATTATCTGTTTCAACAAAACAGATCTGGTGGAGAAAGCATCGTTGTCAGAGCTTGCGTTTTCCTACAGCTTGTGCGGCAGTGAGGTGCGCTTTCTGAGCGTGGCAGAGCAGCAGGGGATTGAGGAGCTTCAGCAGCTTCTGGAAGGAAAAACGACGATCGTTGCAGGTCCGTCAGGGGTTGGAAAGTCCTCTCTGACGAATGCCCTTCAGTCTGAAGTGCGTATGGAGGTTGGCGAAATCAGCCGGAAGATTGACCGCGGAAAGCATACAACACGTCATACAGAGCTGATTGTGCTGCGGAAAAATACGTATTTTCTCGATACGCCGGGATTCAGCTCCCTGTATTTGGCAGGTATTGCGTATGAAGAACTGAGGAATTACTTTCCGGAATTCTTACGTTATGAACCCTACTGCCGTTTTCAGGGATGCATGCATCTGATGGAGCCGGACTGCGGCGTGAAAGCGGCGTTGGAAAAACACCAGATTTCCAGAACACGCTATGAGAATTATACGCAGCTGGCGGTGGAACTGAAGGACAAAAAGAAATACTGAAATGTGTCGGACAAGAGTCTGCGGAGGGAAAAAAGCAGCAGTGTCCGCAGTGCAATTTAAAAACTCCAAAACAGTGAATGACACATAAGATAAACAGCCGTATTTCGGTACCTGATCATAAGCAGGGCCGATCTGGGGCTGTTTTTATTTCAGTATACAAAATATAGTGGTTTAAGAACTGTCAGTTTTCGAGCATATTCTCCCTTTTTCTTATTTAGTACGCGAATTGTGTCGAGCGATTTCTTCTGCGGGCTATTGTTTCTTGTCGGTTTCTGTGCTAAACTGTGACTTGCTGAGAGAAAAAAAGGAATAATACAGGAAAATGTAAATAGAAGAAAGAAATGGAGAGAAAGACATGAAATTAGGAATCGTTGGTCTGCCAAATGTAGGAAAGAGTACGTTGTTTAATTCTTTGACAAAAGCAGGAGCCGAATCTGCGAATTATCCGTTTTGTACGATTGATCCGAACGTAGGTGTGGTTGCGGTACCGGATGAGAGGCTGCAGCTCTTAACGGATTTGTACCATTCGGAGAAGACGACGCCGGCTGTGATAGAGTTTGTGGATATTGCGGGCCTTGTAAAGGGAGCCTCCAAAGGGGAGGGGCTGGGAAATCAGTTTCTCGCAAATATCCGGGAGGTGGATGCGATTGTACATGTGGTCCGGTGTTTTGAGGACACGAATGTAATTCACGTGGATGGCAGTGTTGACCCGGTGCGCGATATTGAGACAATCAACCTGGAACTGATTTTTTCCGATCTGGAAATACTGGAACGCCGGATTTCCAAGACAGCCCGCGCTGCGAGAAACGACAAGACACAGGCAAAGGAGCTGGAGCTTCTTCAGCATTTAAAAGAGCATCTGGAAGCAGGAGAACTGGCAATTACTTATGAGACGGATGACGAGGACGAGCAGGCATGGCTTGCAGAATACAATCTTCTGACCGGCAAACCTGTTATTTTTGCTGCGAATGTTGCAGAAGACGATCTGGCGGACGACGGTGCTGCGAATCAATATGTACAGGCTGTGCGCGAGTATGCAAAAAACAGTGCCAGTGAGGTATTTGTGATCTGTGCGCAGATAGAAGAAGAGATTTCGGAGCTGGATGATGAAAAACAGATGTTTCTCGAGGATCTGGGATTAAAAGAGTCAGGATTGGAAAAACTGATAAAGGCAAGCTACAGTCTTCTTGGCCTGCTGAGCTATCTGACAGCAGGTGAAAAGGAGACAAGGGCATGGACAATTAAAAAAGGAACCAAGGCTCCGCAGGCAGCCGGAAAGATTCACTCTGACTTTGAGCGCGGCTTTATTCGTGCGGAAGTTGTGAATTACCAGAATCTTCTGGACTGTGGTTCCTACGCAGCAGCGAAAGAAAAAGGACTGGTGGGACTGGAAGGAAAAGATTACGTGGTAAAAGACGGCGACGTGATTTTGTTCCGTTTCAATGTGTAAAAACAATGAGCCAGGTGCGGTAAGCCTGCATTTGTGCAGGGCTGATCGGATTTGGTGAATGTACTTGTGGAGGGAAACATGAAGTAAAGGAGGCCCATATGGAAGGTACAATCCGTTTCCCACATCTCGGTATTACTCTGGAGCATGTGATAAAGTCGGTTTCCATCGGTAATTTTGAGATCGCCTGCTACGGGATTGTTCTGGCAGCAGCGATGGTGACAGGGCTTCTGATTGCCATGAAAATTGCAGATACAACGGGACAAAGAGGAGACGATTATTTTGATCTGGGAATCATTGCAATCGTGATCTCCGTGATCTGTGCGCGTATTTATTATGTGGCGTTCTCCTGGGATTATTACCGGGAGCATCTGGACGAGATTTTTAATCTCAGGCTCGGCGGTCTGGCAATCTATGGCGGTGTCATCGGAGGTGTGGCGA
Organism: uncultured Lachnospiraceae bacterium; assembly: GCA_948436005.1. Taxonomy (GTDB): domain Bacteria; phylum Bacillota; class Clostridia; order Lachnospirales; family Lachnospiraceae; genus Choladousia. The sequence continues at coordinate 106 of CAOJHI010000121.1, read as the reverse complement.
CAGTGTTTGTGTTTGCCCGTATCCGGAAACTTTCCTGGAAAAAATTGCTGGATACTGCGGTGATCGGCCTCGTGTGGGGGCAGATGGTCGGAAGGTGGGGTAATTT
>CAOJHI010000120.1 GCA_948436005.1 uncultured Lachnospiraceae bacterium | reverse complement strand
GGACCCTGATACGCTGATTTCCATGATGGTGGGTGCCAGGCTGGAATCCTTCTATACGTTTCATGAGCGCGCGTACGGGAAAACCGTACTGGAAGTCCGCAATGTTTCATGCAAAGGCGTGCTGAACGATATCAGCTTTTCCTTAAGGGCAGGGGAAATTCTCGGATTTGGAGGAATCGTGGGCGCCGGAAGGTCTGAACTGATGCGTTCCATTTTAGGGATTGACCGGATGGACAGCGGGGAAATTATGATTTGCGGGGAGAAAATGGTGAAGCCGTCTCCGCGGATGGCGGAGCGCATGGGACTTGTGATGGTGCCGGAGAACCGGAAGCTGGAAGGGCTTATTTTAAATAACAGCGTAAAATTTAATGCCACGCTGGCTGTGCTGAAGGAATTTATTTCGCGTCTGGGCCTCAATGAGAAGAAACGAAGCAGGATTGTGGGCGAGTACGTGGATATGCTTTCCATCAAAACGTCTTCGCACGATAAGGCAGTCGGGCAGCTTTCAGGGGGCAATCAGCAGAAAGTTGTCATTGCAAAATGGCTGGCAGCACATCCGAAGGTACTGATTCTGGATGAGCCGACGAGAGGGATTGACGTTGGGGCCAAAGCGGATATTTACAAAATCATTGATATGCTGGCGCAGCAGGGAATTGGCATTATTGTCATTTCTTCGGAGCTGAATGAGATTATCAATATCTGTGACCATATTGCGGTGATGTTTAATGGAAAAATTGAAAAAATTCTTGAGAGAAATGAGGCTACGCAGGAAAGAATCCTGAAATATGCGACTGGAGGGACGGAGGAAGCATGAAAGAAAAAGAACCAAAAAATTTATATCAGAAAGCTTTGCAGATTCCCGTACTGCGCAGCGTGCTTGCCTGGATGTTCCGAAATGCAGGTATTCTGGCAGGACTTGTGGTGCTGTGCGTGTTTCTGAGCTTTGGCACTGCCACATTTGCGACAAAAACGAATATCATCAATATTCTGAGGCAGATTACGACAAATGTCTGTCTGACCGTGGGAATTATGATGGCAATTCTGCTCGGGGGAATTGATCTGACAGGCGGCGCGATTTTTGCGCTTTCCGGTTGCATTGCCGCCAAAGCGGTTATGTCCATGGAGCTTCCTGTTTTTGCAGCAGTGCTGCTTGGCTGTCTGGCCGGGCTCGTGGTTGGCATGCTGAACGGAGTTATCATTGCATATACCGATATGCCGCCGTTTATCGTGACGCTTGCCATGCAGAATATATGCAGGGGAGCAGCCTACTTGTATGCGGACGGAAATCCAATCCGTGTCTCCCACGATGGGTTTGAGAAAATCGGAATGGGATATGTGGGGATGATTCCGCTTCCTGTCGTTTATTCAGTTATCATTCTGGCAGTGAGCGCCTGGATTCTGACTCAGACGAAAATGGGACAGGAGATCTATGCGGTTGGAGGAAACCGGGAAGCAGCAAGGTTTACCGGAATCAATATCCACAAAACGCAGATTTTTGTATACGGGTACAGTGGCTTGTTGGCCGGGTTTGCGGGAATTGTCCTTGCAGCGCGTATGGCGTCCGGGCAGCCGGCAGTCGGACTGGGTTATGAGACAGATGCAGTGGCGGCAGCCGTTTTGGGCGGCACGAGCATGAGCGGCGGCATTGGAACGCCGGGGGGTATGATAATCGGTATTCTGGTGATCGGCGTGCTGAATAACGGGTTGAATCTGCTGCATGTAAATTCATTCTGGCAGTATGTGGCGCGCGGCGTGGTGATTCTGCTTGCGGTTTACGTGGATTTGATGAGAAAGAAAAAAGCGTAGGGAGGCCTGTGCCAATGAAAGAGAAAGCAGATGCACTGGCAGGGCTCCCGGGATATAGGTGGGATGTAGATATAGAAAAAACAGGAGAGGAAGGTGGCTGCCGGATGAAACGAAAAGCAGATGCACACCAAAGGGATCAGGTATGGAATGATTTGAGCGCCGGGCAGAAAAAGGCTGTATCGGTTTCACTGAAAAAAGAGATTGTTGCACTGATTGATGCGGCGGGCTCCGGACATATCGGCGGTTCGATGTCGAGCCTTGATCTTCTGCTGGCACTTTATGGAACAGCGCATATTTCGCCTGGTTGTATGGAAGATGCGGGGCGTGACAGAATCATTGTGAGTATGGGACATATTTCTCCTGCGTATTACTGTGTTTTGGCAGAGTACGGTTTTATCAGCAAAGAGGAGCTTTTTGAAAAATACCGCCGTTTGCCGGGCGTCTTTGAAGGACATCCGAGCAATCTGGCTCCGGGCGTTGAGTGGTGCAACGGCTGTCTCGGGCAGGGACTGTCACAGGGCTGCGGGGCTGCGATCGCACAGAGACTGCAGGGACAGAAGGAGTCACGCGTTTATGTGCTGATGGGTGACGGGGAACAGAGCAAGGGCCAGATTCAGGAAGCGATAGAACTGGCAGCAAAGGAACACCTTTCCAATCTTGTTGCAATTGTGGACCAAAACGGACAGCAGGCGAGCGGAAGTACGAAAGAGGTGCTGCCGGTTCCGATCAGGGAACGCTATCGCGGAGCCGGCTGGAAGGTCATTGAGATAAACGGCCACGATTATGATCAGATCTGTGATGCGTTTGCAGAGGCGAAAGCATCGGATGTGCCGACCTGTATTCTCGCAGACACCGTGATGGGGAAGGACATTCCGGGAATTGAACATGACTGGCATTACCACGGAGCGCGTCTTGACGCCGGGCAGGTAAAGGAAGCGCTTGCACATCTGGATGAACTGCTTGCGGCGCTGCCGGAAGTAAAGCTTCCGCTGCGGTCCTGGTCCGGCATTCGTAAACACAATCCGGCCGGAACGGTTTCCTTTACCTGCGGTGAAGCGGTGCGTGTTTATAGGCAGGAGGAAAAAACAGACGGGCGCAGAGTGTGCGCGCAGGCGCTTGCGGACTTTGCACGCTGCAATCCGGCCGGAAGTATGTGTGTGCTGGACTGTGATCTGGCAGGAGGGCTGGGGATTGACTGCCTGAATGCAATCCGGCCCGGGACTATGCTGGAATGCGGCATTCAGGAGCACAATGCGCTCTCAACAGCGGGAGGGATTGCAGCAGGAGGCGTCCGGACGTTTTATATGGGATTCGGAATGTTTGCGCTCGCGGAACCGTTTAATCAGCTTCGTGTGATCGACCAGAACCATATTCCGCTGAAGATCATAGCCTCGCATTGCGGGGTTGATGTGGGGCAGGATGGCAAATCGCATCAGATGATTGACTATATCGCACTCTCGAATGCATTGCTGGGCAGTGAGCTGATGATACCGGCTGACCCTAACCAGGCAGACCGGGCCCTTCGCTATCTGGCCGGAACGGACAGGCCCGGCATTCTTGCACTGCCGCGCTCCGTATTTCCGGTCCTGACAGACGAGCAGGGGGAAATCCTGTTTGGAGAAGCATATTCCTATGAGTATGGCAGGGCTGACTGGATTCGCCGTGGCTGCGATGCGGTTATTATCACGTACGGGATTATGGTACAGAAGGCACTGGAGGCCCGGCAGATGCTGGAGGCTGAAGGGCTGACATGCGGGATTTTGAATCTTACGGCGCCGAAATGCCTTGACGAAGAGAAAATAAGAGAGGCCGCGGAAACAGGCACGGTTGTTGTCATAGAAGACCACAACCGCAGATCAGGGCTTGGAAGTCTGGTGGGGACTTTTCTGGCGGAGCAGGGGATTTCGTGTGTTTACCGAAGCCTGGGAGTGGAGAAATACGGAATATCAGCAGGGCCGGAAGCACAGTTTACGTATCAGAATCTGACAGAGGGCCATCTCGCAGACGTGGTACGTGAGGGAATCCGGGCGTGCCGGGAGAAAGGATAAGTGTTATGAGCTTATTAGGTATTGATTTGGGGACCAGTAATTGCAAATGTGTCGCTTTCCGTGAGGACGGAGAGATGCTGGCGCAGGCATCCGTTCCGTACATGCCGTACAGCAGCCGGCCGGACTGGATGGAAATTGACGCTGAGGTTTTCTGGGACGCATTTATAAAGACGGTGCGGACGGTTACTGCGTGGCTGGAGGAGGACCCGGTTACGGGAATGGCAGTCAGCTCGCAGGGGGAGACGATTATTCCGGTGGATACCCATGGAAATCCGATCTGTCCTGCGCTTATGAACGCGGATAACAGAGCAAAGCAGCAGATCGGAAGACTGGAACAGAAGATGGGACGCCGCCGGATTTATGATATCACAGGCCTTCCGCTTGATACGACGTTTGCAGCAGGAAAGATCATGTGGCTGAAGGAAAACTGTCCTGATATTTACAAAAAAGCATACAAGTTTCTTTCGTGCGAGGATTTCATTCTGATGCGTCTCGGATTCGGGGCATATTCCAGCAAATGCCTTTGCTGCAGAACGCTTCTGATGGATCTGAAAAAGGGAACCTGGTCGCAGGACATGCTGGATGCGACGGGAATTGATGTTTCAAAAATGAGTGAGCCGCTGCCGTCAGGAACAGCGGTTGGAAAACTGAAGAGCGATGTGGCGAGACTGCTTGGACTGCCGGAAGGCGTTGTTGTGGCAACCGGAGGCCATGATCAGTGCTGCAGCATTCTCGGGGCCGGCGTGGTCAGCAGCCATACGGTCAGTGATGCGGCAGGTACGTATGAGGGTCTTTCGCTTCTGACGGATTCGCCTGATACCTCTGATTTTGCATTTGAAAACAGCATTAATACATACTGCTATCTTTTTGATGAACAGTTTATCTCACTGGCATTTTTTCCGTCCGGTTTTGCAATGAACTGGATGATGGGCCTTTTACGTTATGGTGCTTCTTCTGTGAGCAAGGAGGAACTGTTTGCGCGGCTGGATGCAGAGGTGGGAAATCTTCCCGGCCAGCCCACCGGTCTGTTTGTTCTGCCGCATTTTGTGGGTTCCTGCAATCCGTATTACGACAGGCAGGCGACCGGCACCATCGTGGGGCTGACCCCTGGTACGAAGCCGGTGATTCTGTACAAGGCGATTTACGAGAGCATTGCATATGAATTTGCAGCCATGACGCAGCTGCTTTCCCATATGGGGGATTATGACGACGTCTGCATCAGCGGCGGCGGTTCAAAATCGGACTTTACCTTAAGGCTAAGGGCCTCTCTGTCTGACCGCAAAATTTTCCGTTCCTATTCATCCGATGCAGTCTGTCAGGGGGCGGCCATGCTGGCAGGAATTGCATCAGGAGCGTACATGGACGCGAAGGATGCGGTGAAACGCTCAATCCGGACAAGCGAATACTTTTTGCCTGACGCGGATGTGAGGGAAGCATACCGTGAATCAGAAAAGATTTATCATGAGATTTATCAGGCAATGGCTCCAATCCGCAGGCAGTGGTCAGCGGTGGTCAGGTAGCGGAAGACAAAGCTGAGATCAGAACATCAGACGGTACAGAAAAGTGAATGAAGTAAAAAAGCAGAATGAAACAAAAATGCAGAAGGAAATAGAAACGCGGAACGAAACAGAAACGCAGAATGAAACAGAAACGCAGAATGAAACAGAAACGCGGAACGAAACAGAAACGCAGAATGAAATAAAAACGCAGAATGAAATAGAAACGCGGAACGAAACAGAAACGCAGAAGGAAGCAGAAACGCAGAATGAAATAAAAACTTAGAACGAAATAGAAATGTAGAATGAAACAGAAACGCAGAATGAAATTAGAAACGCAGAATGAAATTAGAAACACAGAATGAAACAGAAATACTTAGGGAAAAGATCAGAGAGGTAAATCAGAAACAGGAGGCAAAAATGAAAGAATATCGCGTTGGTGTGATCGGTTATGGTTTTATGGGAAAAACACATACGCACAGTTATAAAACCATTCCGCTTTATTATACGAATCTTCCATTTTCTATCCGGCTGGAGGGCGTCTGCACGCCGAAAAAGGAGGAGGCGGAAGCGGCATGCCGGATGCAGGGCTTTTCTTATGCAACGACAGATCCATATGAAATTTTGAATGACAAGAACATAGACATTGTAAGTATCTGTACGCCAAATGTTTTTCATAAAGAATATGTGCTGGCAGCGCTGCGGGCCGGAAAGCATGTGTACTGTGACAAACCGCTGACCGTCAGCGCGGCGCAGAGCAGAGAGATTCTGGATGTGCTTTCGGATTATCCGGAGCAGATTACGCAGGTTGCATTGCAGATGCGGTTTTATCCGGCTGTGATGCGTGCAAAGGAGCTGATTGAGGAGGGGCGGCTTGGGAGAGTTTTTATGTTTCAGTGCGATTACCTGCATTCCTCGGGCATCAATCCGAACAAAACCCTGAGCTGGAAGCAGGACCGGAAAGCAGGCGGCGGAGGCGTGCTGCTTGATCTCGGGGCGCATGCATATGATGTCATGTATTATCTGCTGGGAGAGTATGACCGTCTGTATACAGTGACCGATACGGTGTACGCACAGCGTCCGGGAAAAGACGGTGCTCTGGTGAACGTGGACGCGGAGGACACGGCGCTTACGCTGGTTCGGATGAAAAACGGCGCGCCGGGAAAAATCCTTGTCAGCAAAGTAGCGACCGGAACCATGGATGAGCTGCGCATCAATATTCATGGTGAGAAGGGCGCGATCCGTTTCAATACGATGGATCCGGGCTATCTGGAATTTTACGACGCCACGCAGCCGGAGCAGCCCCTTGGCGGGAACGCCGGTTTTACGAGAATCGACTGCCATCAGAAATATCCGGAACCGGGCGGACATTTCCCAAACCCGCGCTTTGCGATCGGATTTCTGCGGGCCCATGCGGCCAGCATGTACAATTTTCTGGAGCATGTGCATAACGGCGAAACCTCGTCCCCGTCCTTTGCGGAGAGTGCGTATATTCAGAATGTGATGGAACGCTGCTATGAATCAGCGCAGCGCGGCGAATGGGTAACGGTATAGAGGAGGGAAGTTTTATGATTCAGACAAAAGGGCTGCTGCACATCGGCATGCCGGTTGTGAGCACAAAGGAAACAATAAAATGGTACTGCGATTATATGGGATTTGAATTGGTATATGAAACTGTTTATACAGGACACGAGATTGCAGAAAACGTCGCATTTATCCGTAAGGACGGGGTGACGTACGAGCTGTATGAGTTCCTCGGCGGGAAAGAGCGCGAGGAGGTGATCGCATCACCGAAGCTGATCGACCACATTGCATACGAAGTAGAAGATGTGGAAGCAGCGTACGCGGAGGCGAAACGTCTGGGCCTGAATATCAAAAAGGAGATTCAGGATTTACCGTTTTGGGAAAATGGCTGCCGTTATTTTATGGTGACGACCGCAAACGGAGATACGGTGGAGTATATGCAGATGTTATAAAAAATGATTAATCAATAAAGCTAATGAATATAGCAGACAAAAAATATAGATTCGTGACTGTCCATCAGCCTGCGCTTATGTTATACTTGTACCGCCTGGTCTTGCATAAGCGCAGGCTGTTTGTCATATTTAAGGAAATACTGATGAAATGTTTCCACAGGAAGCTTAAATGTTTCAGCTAAGGGAATCAGGAGGCAATATGTCAGAGCATCTGCTTGAAAAACTGCAAACCTACAGCGCCTCGGACGCCTACCCCCTGCATATGCCGGGGCACAAGCGCCAGGCAGGCTATTTTGGAAATCCATATGGAATTGATATTACGGAGATAGACGGCTTTGACAACCTGCACCACGCGCAGGGCGTTTTGTTGGAGCTGCAGCAGCGGGCGGCGCGGCTGTACGGCGCAGATGAGACGTACTGTCTGGTAAACGGCAGTACCTCAGGGATTCTGGCAGCGGTTTCGGCCTGCGGGCGGCGTGGCGGACGGATTTTAATGGCGAGAAACTGCCATAAAGCGGTCTACCATGCGGTTTTATTAAATGGGCTGCATGCAGTATACCTTTATCCGGAAGCAGATGCGCTGCGCGGAATCAATGGAAGCATTACGCCGGAGCAGGTGCGCGCGGCGCTGAGGGAGCAGCAGGCGGGCGGACAGAGCATAGAAGCTGTTGTGATCACCTCTCCGACGTATGACGGCGTTGTGTCGGATATCCGACGTATTGCAGAGGCGGCACATGAGTACGGGGCAATGCTGATTGTGGACGAGGCGCACGGAGCGCATTTTGCGATGCATCCGGATTTTCCGGACTGCGCAGTGCAGTGCGGGGCGGATGTGGTAATCAACAGCCTGCACAAGACCATGCCGGCCCTGACCCAGAGCGCTTTGCTCCATGTATGCGGGCCGCGGGCTGACCGGGAACGGCTGAAAAGGTATCTTGGAATTTATCAGACCAGCAGCCCTAGCTATGTGCTCATGGCCGGCATAGATGCGTGTATTGATCAGATGCAGGAACGCAAAAAGGAATTGTTTGACGGATTTTTACAGCGACTGAAAAATACGAGAGAGAAGCTTTGCGGTATGCGGGTGCTCCATCTCGTGGATGGGTGTGAGGCAGAGCTTCCAGCCTGGAGGTTTGATCTGTCGAAGCTGCTGATTTCGACAGAAAAATGCGAGTGCTTACAAGGTACAGATCAGAATGTACAGAAGTATCATGGCCCGTGGCTGGCGCAGATGCTCCGGAAAAGGTATCACCTGGAGGTGGAGATGGAGGCGGAGCATTATGTGACGGCAATCATGACGGTCTGCGATACACAGGAAGGATTTGACCGGCTGGAGCAGGCGCTGCTGGAGATTGACGGTGAATTATCTGTGGCTATGGGAAAGTCGGATGCTGGCCTGAACCGGGAAATAACGGGGGTGGCTGACAGGGGCGGCAGTCTTCGGAAAAAGAATTTTATATTTGAAAATGAGACAGTTTTTACGATTCAGGAAACGGAGGATTATCCGTCTGAGCCTGTTTTTTTGGATTGCAGTTCCGGCCGTATTTCGGCGGAATTTGTATATCTGTATCCGCCGGGAATTCCGCTGGTTGTTCCGGGAGAACGTATTTCGGAAGAACTGCCTGCAAAGCTGGAACAGTACCGGTCAGAGGGCATGCAGCTCCAGGGAATGGCAGACTACACCGGAGAAAAAATTCTGGTTGTGCGGGAGGAAAAGATATCCGGAAATTTTTCAGAGGGCATATAAGGGGAGAGGTATGGGAAAGTTATTTTATATCATGGGAAAAAGTTCATCCGGGAAAGACACGGTTTATGAGGAGCTCCTGATGCGTCCGGAGCTTGGGCTGGTTCCGTTTATTATGTACACGACAAGGCCAATCCGGGCCAAAGAAACAGACGGCGTGCAGTATCATTTTGTGACGCAGGAGCGTTTGAACGAGATGCAGGAAAAAGGGCAGGTGATTGAGCTTCGCACGTACCATACGGTGCAGGGACCGTGGCATTATTTTACTGCGGACGGCGACGCGATGGACATGGAGCAGAACAATTATCTGGCGCTCGGTACACTGGAATCCTATGAGAAAGTAAAAAATTATTACGGCAGCGACCGTGTTGTGCCAATTTACATAGAAGTGGATGATGAAAAGCGGCTGGAACGTTCAATGAAACGGGAGAAGAAACAGCCGGTACCGAACTATGACGAGGTGTGCAGACGTTTTCTGGCAGATCAGAAGGATTTTTCAGAAGAAAATATTCAGAGGGCCGGAATTACAAAGCGATTTTCGAATAATGGAGACCGTCAGCTCTGTATGGATGAGGTGGCGGAATATATAATAAAATCTTAAGAGAACAGACGTGCGAAC